>JAEYPG010000721.1 GCA_023410975.1 Pseudomonadota bacterium | reverse complement strand
CAGTTCGGCGACATAGACCGCTGGGGCGCGATGCTGCGCTACATCAGCGAGCGCATCGCGCCGTCCTTGCGCGCCTCTCCCGTGCCTGTCGGCCTTCCTGCGACGGGGTAACTGCCGGATTTAGGCTCACTCAAGCGCTCGACTCGTAGAGCGCTGCCTCATAACGCAAGCAGGTGCTATAGCCTAATGTCCACGTCAGAATCGGCGTTGCTTTTAGTTGCCAAATCAACAAAACTTGACATAATCCCGATTGTGGCACCCATGAATAGCCTGGCCCACGCTGGCCTGCCTGTTCGGCGGCGCGTGGCTGTACTTCTGTGCCGGTGCCTCCGTGATGCTTCTCGGCGTAGCGCTGCCGTGGCGGGCAGCAGGCTGGCATGCCGTCGGGGCGCGGGGTCGGCATCAGCGCCCGTTCGGCCTTTCGTGACCGCCTTAGGGCTGCAGCCTCGCCAACCGCCACATCACACGCTGTGCGATCTGCCGCGCGGCGTCGGACTCGACCGTCAGCCGCTGCGCCAGCACGTCCGAGCGCTGCTCCTGAGAAAGCCTTCCCCAGCCGACTGGCGCGGCCTCCTTGCCCGCAGCGATGCGTTCGATGAGGTTGCCGGCCTCGATCAGCAGCTCGCCGGGCTGCGGCTCGCAGTACAGCAGCACGGCGCCGCGTTCGTTCGTGGCCGCGTGCCAACCCAGCGGCAGTAGCCCGAACAGCTCGTGGTCCAGCCACGGCGAGGCATCGAAGGGAGCGATGTCCCGGCTCGCGGGCGGCTCGGTGGCGTCCTCGGGCCACAGCTCGACAACGCCGGGCTCGATACGGCCGAGCCGGTAGGCCAGGACCAGTCGCGCGCGATCACGGCGACAAGCGTCCAGAACCTGAATTCGATCCATCGTGTGTCCCTGAAGCGACCGCGTCGGCCATGCGTGAGGTGTACCGGGCGGGGGCCGCTCAACGGCCGATGTCCGCATCCTCGCCCTGCCCGCCCAGCGCACGGTCCCGTCCCAGGCTGTAGACCTCGAAGCCGCGCCCGACCGCGCCCTGGAAGTGATAGACGTAGGGACTGCCCCAGGGATCCAGCGCGGGAGCGTCCGGGTAGTACGGACCGCGCCAGCGCGCCCGGTCCGCGTCCGCCGGCGGCTGCACCAGCGCCTGCAGGCCCTGGGCGTCGCTCGGGTAGTGCCCGACGTCCATCCGGTAGGCCTGCAGCGCCTTGTGCAACGCCTCCAGCTGCACGCGGGCCACAGATGCTTCCGGGCGCTGCTGGCGCTGCATCAGCCGCGGTGCGGCCACGCCCAGCAGCAGCGCAACGACAACGAGGGCCAGCAGCAGGTCGCGCCTGGCGATCCCGCGCGAGGGGTGTCTGGTTGAACAGGTCATGAAGGCGGCAAGGGGTTGGGATCGGGATGTCGGGCCCTGGTAACGAGGCGTGGGCTCGCAGCCTCGGACACTACGCGACATGAGGCGCGACAGGGGGCGCCGCATCGCCCGGGAGGACCTCATGCAGCCGGGCCGCGGCGTCACGGCGTCGCTGGGGCTTCCGGGTGGCGTGGGCCCGCTGCCTGGGCGTGACCTCCCCTTCGACTTCGCCGGCCAGGTTGAAGCATGCTCCGCCGGCAGCGGCAGCTTCGAGATCGGCGTCGGAGGCGGTCCAGGCCGACAGCGCCAGCTTCGGCGGGCTACAGCCGAGCGGCAGCCGGCTGGCCTTGCGCTCGGCCGGCGTCGGGGACAGGGCCCTGGGCTTGAGCAGTGGCCGGGGAGCGTTGGCCTTGGCGACAGCCGGCGCCAGAGCAGCCGGCGGCTCACCGGCAACGATCATGACGCGGCGCCGCTTGCGGTGGATGACGGGTTCGGTGCTCATGGGAAAGTCATGGACGTCCAGGGCGGTTGCGGGAAATGGTGGGCGAGCTGCGCGCGGCGTGGACGGCACGCTCACCCGCGGCGCAGCCGTGACGGTGCCCACCATGGGCTCGGAGGCTCTCATCTCGCTGGGGCCGCAGCCCGCAGCGGCTTGTCTGGCACCACGGCTGCCACGCCACGGTCGATGACCGGGCACCGAAGCTGGTGCGCTGCGTCTTTTACCCGATCCAACGGCTGCGGTTGACCTGTCACGTCAATGCAGCGGCCCAGCACCGAGCTTCCGCCGATCAAGGACGCTTGTGCGATCCACAGCCCAAGCTGCCAGCGCGAATGATGTCGAAATCGCACAGCTTGGATCGTCGTGGCAGTGGAGCGACCTTCAGTTCCGCCATCCACTTCAAGGAGATCGACATGCGCGTCATGGTCATCATCAAAGCCAGCAGGGACAGCGAGGCAGGCGCCATGCCCAGCGAGCAACTGCTCGCCGAGATGGGCAACTTCAACGAGGAGCTGGTCAAGTCCGGCGTGATGCTGGCCGGCGAGGGGCTGCATCCCAGCGCCAAGGGCGTGCGCGTGCGCTTTTCCGGCAGCCAGCGCACGGTGACGGACGGGCCCTTCGCCGAGGCCAAGGAGCTCATCGCCGGCTTCTGGATCTGGAAGGTCGCGTCGATGCAGGAAGCCATCGAATGGGCCAGGCGCTGCCCGAACCCGATGGAGGGAGAGTCGGAGATCGAGATCCGACCGATCTTCGAGGCCGAGGACTTCGGCGAGGCGTTCACGCCAGAGCTTCGCGAGCAGGAGGAGCGGCTGCGCGCACAGCTTGGCCAGGGTGGTGCACCGCAGTAGGGCAAGCTGGGCGCTCCTGCCGGAGCGCCCAGGCAGCACGGGGTCGGCCATGGCGCGGCGGCTTGCGGTACGGTTCGATCCCCGCATCGACCCGCAAAGGCTGACAGCCATGCCGCACCTGCTGTTGATCCTGGAGCCGCCCGGCCAGCGCGCCACGCGCACGCAAGCGCAGGCCCAAGAGTGTTGGAAGCGCATGCAGCGCTTCGGCGCCGAGCTGCAGGAGCAGGGGCTGCTGCTGGCCAGCCAATCCCTGGCCTCGCACGCCAGCGCAGCGCGCGTGCAGGCCCGCGGCGGGCGTGCGCAGCTCATCGATGGCCCCTTCGCGGAGGCCAAGGAGATGGTCGGCGGCTTCTTCCTGATCGACTGCGACAGCCGCGCCGAGGCTCTGGACATCGCCGCCCGCTGCCCGGCCGCGCAATGGGCCACGGTGGAAGTGCGTGCGCTGGGCCCCTGCTTTGACGACGCCATCCAGTGAATGTCGAAACCGCGCCGGCCCGGCCGTCGTACAGGCGTGAACACAAGGAGCCTCGCATGCGCTTCATGGTCATCGTCAAGGCCAGCGCCGCCTCGGAGGCCGGCGCCCGGCCCGAGGAACGGCTCATCGCCGCCATGGCCGACTACCACGAACAGCTCGCCCGCGCCGGCGTGCTGCTCGACGCCCATGGTCTGCAGCCCTCCTCCCACGGCTGGCGCATCCGCTGGTCGGGCGCTCGGCACAGCGTCGTGGACGGGCCCTTTGCTGAAACCAAGGCGCTCGTCGCCGGCTACACGCTGATCCAGGTGCGCTCGCGCGAGGAGGCACTGGAGTGGAGCCGGCGCTTCCCCGCGCCGCATGGCTTGGGTGTGGATGCGGAAATCGAGGTGCGGCCGCTGTTCGAGCCGGAGGACTTCGCAGCCAGCGAAGCCGTGGAGCGCTTTGGTCGGCTGACACCCGATGCGTGAGGCACCGGCAGCAGGGTCGAGCACCCATGCGGCGATCAACGCGGTCTGGCGCATCGAGGCCGCGCACATCATCGCCGCGGTGGCCCGGCTGGTGCGCGACGTGGGCGTGGCCGAGGAGATGGCGCAGGACGCCCTAGTCTCGGCGCTGGAGCACTGGCCCGTGTCCGGCGTGCCCGACAACCCCGGCGCCTGGCTGATGGCCACGGCCAGGAACCGGGCGCTGGACCGGCTGCGCCACGACAAGCTGGCGGCGGCCAAGCATGAGCAGATCGGCCACGAGCTCGAGGCCCGGGAGGCGCTGATGGTGCCGGACTTCGTCGATGAGCTGGACGCCGCGCGCGCCGACGGCATTGGCGACGACCTGCTGCGCCTGATCTTCACCGCCTGCCACCCGGTGCTGTCCACCGAGGCGCGCGTGGCGCTCACACTGCGGCTGCTGGGCGGACTCACCACGGCCGAGATCGCACGGGCCTTCCTGGTGCCCGAGCCCACCATCGCGCAGCGCATCGTGCGCGCCAAGCGCACGCTCGCGGCGGCCCGGGTGCCGTTCGAGCTGCCGCGCGGCGACGCCCTGGCGCCGCGGCTGGCCGCCGTGCTCCAGGTGATCTACCTGATCTTCAACGAGGGTTACACCACCAGCGCCGGCAACGACTGGATGCGCCCGTCGCTGTGCGACGAGGCTCTGCGCCTGGGCCGGGTGCTGGCCGGCCTGGCACCGCGGGAGCCTGAAGTCCATGGGCTGGCCGCGCTGATGGAATTGCAGGCCTCGCGCGCTGGCGCCCGGGTCGATCTGCAAGGCCGTCCGGTGCTGCTGGCGCAGCAGGACCGCACGCGCTGGGACCGGTTGCTCATCCGCCGAGGCCTCGCTGCATTGGCTCAGGCGCAGGCGCTGGGCGGCGCACTCGGGCCCTACGCCCTGCAAGCCACCATCGCCGCCTGCCATGCCCGGGCCGCGACCGTGCAGGACACCGACTGGGAACAGATCGTCGCGCTGTACGACGCGCTGGCGCAGGTCGCACCGTCACCGGTGGTGGCACTCAACCGCGCGGTGGCGGTGAGCATGGCCTTCGGCCCGGCCGCTGCCCTGGAGATCGTCGATGCGCTGCGGGAAGAAGCTTCCCTGCGCCAGTACCAGTGGCTGCCCAGCGTGCGTGGCGACCTGCTGTCCAGGCTGGAGCGCCACGCCGAGGCCCGGGTCGAGTTCGAGCGCGCCGCGGCGCTGGCGGGCAACGCGCGCGAGCGCGAGCTGCTGCTGGCGCGGGCGCAGGAGATGGCGGGCGCCGCGGACCGCCCGGCTTGAGCGCCGGGGCCGGGGCCGGGGCCGGGGATGGACGGTATCGGCGCTCCTGCGCACACGACGAACGAAGCCGCCTGGATTCGACAAGCGCCCCCACGGACTTGCACAGGACATGGCGTCGTCCGCACTCCAGACCAGCACTCGTCTGCTTTGTATGCTATATCTGCGCTGTCTGCCATGATTCCTGAGGAGAGACACCATGACCGCACCACGCCGAGCCGATGCAGCGCGAAGGGCCGCTGGCGGTGGCCTGCGCATGGAGCTGGTGTTCGAGGACGCCACCCTGGGCGACCAGGACAGCCTGGTCGCCACCATGCGGGAGTGGATCGAATCCCGGCATGTCGGGCGCGTCTCGATCCGGGTGGCCCAGCCTTCGAAGGAAACGGCGCAGGAGCCGGCCGCAGACACCTCCCGGGCAATTGATAACGCCCAGGTGCGCGGCGAAGCCCGCCTGGTGCAGTGGACGCAAGACGGTACCTTGGTGCCGGTGTCCGCTGTGGAGCAGGCCTGGGGCATCAAGCGTCAGTCCGTCGACGCGGCGCGCGCGCGCAACGAGATCTTCTCGGTGTACGTGCGCGGGCAGCACTGGTACCCGGCCGAGGCGCTGAAGCTCGACCGCTCCGCCCTGGCCGCGGTGCTGCGCCCACTCGCCGGAGAAAGCGCCACAAGCAAGCTCATCTTCCTGCTCAAACGCCATGGCGCGCTGGGCGGACGCACGCCGGCCGAGGCCGTCGAGCACGGCATGCTGCAGGACGTGATACGCGTGGCCTCGGCCCTCAATGACCACTGATGCGGATACCCGACTTCGCAGCCGCACGCGCCAAGGGGACGTTGCGGCTGGCACCCTGTGACCCGTCCATCCTGGTGCGCCTGACCCGCAGGCCTGGCAGCGAGCCCTACTACGGCAAGCGCAAGACATCGCGTTTCGACGACCCATTGCAGCAGTACGGCGTGACCTATGCCGCTTTCAGCCTCGAAGTGGCTTTCGCCGAGACGGTCTTGCACGAGCACGGGCTGTACCAGGACGGTGCCTGGATCGTGCCGGGCTCCATGATCAGCGAGCGCTCGGTGGTTCGCTTGGACGCCCCGCGCGTCCTGCAACTGGCCGACCTGACGGGGCCGGCACTCAAGGCATTGGGCCTGGACAACCAGATCAGTGCCGGCGCCGACTATGCCTTCACCTGGGATCTCTCGCGGGCGCTGCATGACGCCGTGCCGGAATGCGACGGCATCCTCTACGTCAGCCGCCAGCACAACAAGGGCGAGGCAGTCGCCTTGTTCGAGCGCTGCGGTGCCACGATTCACCCACCCGGCACCATGGCCCTGGAGCAGCACCAGGACCTGGCAACGGTGCTGCAGCTGTTCGGGGTTGAAGTCCTGCCGGAGGGTGAACCGCCGGCGCCAGCACCGCCGCCGGACCGGCCTAGGCTCAAGCGAATCCGCTGAGACCCAGGCACCAGCCTATCCTGCGTACGCAGGCCTTGGGTCCGCTGCGCATCAGCGGCGTCGTGCGGTGGCGTCCCGGTGAGCCTCTCGACCGAGAAAATGGGCGTCATGGTCTTGCCCGAATCGAGTACGGCAAACGCGCCGTAGCACAGGGCTCGGTGCTGGCAAGCTTGCAGTTCGGGCACCCGCAGCAGTTCGCTGGGGAAGAAGCCGTGACAGGCAGTGAAGCCAGCACCGGATCCGCGGCAGCTGCCACCGCCGGCGGCTCGGTCGCCGGGCCCGTCAATGCAGGGCGCCTGTCGCAGGCAACAAGCGCGCAGGCTGCGGCCAGCAAGGGAAAGGGCTCTGGTCCAAGGCAAAATTCAACTTTTAAATCAATTTAAAGGGCCACAGACAATTTTGGCAACCTCAAGCCTTGCATATAAAATCAACTGAAGAATCATGAAGAAAACTTCAAAATAAATTGCACCCACTCCTCGGGGCGCTGGCTCCGCACATCAAACAAGTCCGCCATCTATCCGTCGTCATGAACCCCGAAAAATACATCGTGGCAATTTCGATAGAACAGAGCACCTAATAATCAAATCCACCACTCATGTGCCGCGCATCGCAAACGGCCATGCATTTTGATGAGCATTGGCTCTCAAGGCATAAATCGCGCGAAGCTGCATTATTTTTCCAGAGAGAGGTACGACAAACCCAGGGGGGAGGTGTCACCCTAAATCCGGCGGTTGCCGCCGTGTGAATCAGCCAGCGGGCCAATGCTGACAAGCACTTGGCTCGGTCAGGCAGACTCACCCGATGGGTGAAGCAAGACGCAAGCGGGCCTTGGCCCTGAGA
>JAEYPG010000717.1 GCA_023410975.1 Pseudomonadota bacterium | reverse complement strand
CAGTTCGGCGACATAGACCGCTGGGGCGCGATGCTGCGCTACATCAGCGAGCGCATCGCGCCGTCCTTGCGCGCCTCTCCCGTGCCTGTCGGCCTTCCTGCGACGGGGTAACTGCCGGATTTAGGTTGAGAGGCGCGCTGCCGTTCGGGCAAGGCCGCAACGCTCGCATCCCGTTGCGGGGGCGGCAGCGGTCTACGCCTGCCGGCAGGAACCAGGGCACGAACGGTGCGACATCGCTGCTGGGCTGGCATGCGCCATTGCTGGTCGGCGCCTATGCCAAGCCAGTCTTGCCTCAAAATCACTCTTATGTGAAATTGGTTGCGCGCCCACCTTGTTCCAGCCGAATGGCCCCCGGCCTGGCTGCTCCCTGCTTCAGCAGTGCGATCAACCTCGACAGCCGCGCCGGATCAGCTTTCAGCCCCTTGCGACGACGCGGCTTGCCACCTTCGAGACGCCGTTGGCCAGGAAGCGGAGGCGTTTCGCAGAACAGCGGATAGGTGCATCGCGGCGTGGCCATGGAGCCCGGGGCTCCATGGCCGCCGGTGTACCAGTCTGGAGCAGCAGAAACACCGGCGTCCCAAGCCGCTGGAGCGGGCCCAGGGTGATGCCGTCATGGACGGCGGGCGTGATGGGGGAAGACGGAGAGAAGGCCGCGGAGCGGGGATGTGCAGAGCGGCCTGCGTGGGTGTTGCTGCGACCGTGGCGGCCGGCAGCGGCGGGCCGCTCAGTGCCTGTCGCAGCGGCGGTACTGCGCCAGCGGCAGGCCGGCGGTATAGCGCTCGCGGAGGGCGAAAATCTCGTGGCGCGCCTGGGCCAGCGTCACTTCGCCGCGGGCGGCACGACGTTCGAGATCCGCCATGGCCTTTTCGTATTCGGGATGCGGGCCGCTGCAGCAGCCGGTGGAGGTCTGTAGGGTATCCATCGCGTCGTCAGCAGAGTGTTGAGGGGCGGCCCGAGAGGGCTTTGATGCGGGTGGAGCACCCACCGCAGCGGCGAAGCGCCATGGCGTCGCCTCAAAGCAAATCACGTTCCAAGCAACTGACTGCATCCTAGGCGGCAGAGCGGTTGCCGTCCCGACGGTTTTTCCCTGACTTGACGCCAGATAAGTGCAGAAGATTTCACGTTCAGCCTTCGCCGGTGTTTACCGGTGCCGTGCTCATGCCCACTCTGAAGAAACTTCCCCCCAAGCTCAAATCCTCCGTGTATGCCCTGTCCCAATTGCGCACGGTGCTGGAACGCCTGGAATCGCAACTTGACCAGGCGCGTGGCATGGTCTTTTCCTGCGATGCCGTACCAAAGAAAGCGCTGGCGCCGGTAGGCCAGCACTTGGACGCCGCGCTGTCCGAGTTGCGCCGCCAGGTCAACGAGCGCGGCGAGGAGGCGCAGACGTTGGCGCTGGCGCATTTCGCCAAGCTGGGCATCGAGCCGGGCGCGAGCATCGTGCTGCGCTATCCGCTGTACGGCTCCCGGCTGGACGCGGCGTTCGACGAGGAGCGGCTGCCGCGGCGCATCGAGCAGGCGACGCTGAAAGTGGAGGGGTTCACCGTCGAGCACGTGCGCGGGCGTACCGAGGTCGTGCTGGGCGTGAGCGGCCGGGTGCTGGTCAACGGCAAGCCGGCCGGGGAGCGTGCGAGCTTCTGCCTGCACCCGGGCTGCGGTTTTGAAATCCTCAAGCCGGCGCCGGCGCGGCCGGCGGCCGATGGGGCGGCGCTGACCCCAGCACCTGCCCCTGCGGACGCCTGAGCAGCGTCTTGAGCAGCGGCGGCTCGAAATGCCGTTGCACGGTGATGCCGTAGAAGGACTCGTAGAGCTGCGGCACCACGCCGTACTCCACCAGCACGCCCGCGCGCAACTCGTCCTGCACCACCACCGTGGGCACCAGCGCCACGCTGTCCGAGTCGCGCGCCAGCAGCCGCAACAGCGCCATGTCGTCCACCTCGGCGCGCAGCCGGTAGTGAATGCCCTGCTGCTCGCACAGCAGGTCAAAGCCGGCGCGGATGTCGTTGTCGCGCCCGGGCAGCAGTAGTGCCACGCTGGCCAGATCCTGCGGAAAGCGGAACGCCGCTTGTCGCGGGCCCGGCCGCCCCACCAGGCTCACCGGCTGGCGTGCGATACGCCGGCAGCGCCAGGGCTGCTCGACGGTGGGGTGCACTTCCCGGTTCGACAGCACCAGATCCAGCTTGTGGACCTGCAGCCGCTGCAGCAACTCGTCGAGGCTGCCGGACTGCAGGCTCAGCTCCACGTCCTCGCGCTGCAGCAGGGGGCGCAGGAAGTTCTCCTGGAAATTGCGTGACAGCGTTGCCACTGCGCCCAAGCGCAGTACATGCCGCTCCTGGCGCTGCCCGTGGCGCAGCAGCGCCACCAGTTCCGAACCGGCGCTGAAGATCGACTCGGCATACGACAGCGCCACGCGTCCCGCCTCGGTGAGCGCCAGGCGCCGGCCCTGGCGTTCGAACAGCGCCTGCCCCAACTGCTCTTCCAGCAGCCGGATCTGCGTGGAGAGCGCCGACTGCGACACGTGCAGCGCTTGCGCCGCGCGCGTGAGGTTGCCCTCCTTCGCCACGGCCCAGAAGTAATGCAGGTGGTGGAAGTTAAGGCGCTGCATGCCCGCTCCTAGTTCTGTTTTTCTCAATAAGAGATCAAGAACAATGAATTTTACGGAATGCATTCCCAAGGGCAGAGTGCCGTCTCATGACGAACACCGCCACCGCACCGGCCCCGCTGGCCTGGCTTCCTTCCGATCTCCCTTCCCTTCCTGGCTGGCATGTGCTGCTGCTCCTGCTGCCGGTGCTGGCGCTGCTGGTGGCCGCACTGGGTGCGCGTGCAGCGGCCACGCCGGCCGCGGCCTGGCGCGCCGCTCGGCTGGGAACGCTGGTTGCGCTGGCCGGCGCCGGCGCTGCGCTGGTG
>JAEYPG010000535.1 GCA_023410975.1 Pseudomonadota bacterium | reverse complement strand
CGACACGCCGGCGGCGCTGGTGGAGCGCGCCTCGCAGCCCGACAGCCGCCGCGTGGTGGGCACGCTGCAGACACTGCCCGGGTTGGCCACGCTGCACAACGTGCGCGCGCCGGCGCTGCTGATCGTGGGCGGCGTGGTGACGCTGCATGCCGCACTGGCCTCGCCGGGGTGCGGGCTGGCGGCACCGCTGGGGCAAGGCGGCGGCTGAAACGCCAACGCCCGCTGGCGCGGGCGTGGGTGGAAGCGGTGAGGCCGGCGGCGGCCGTCAGGGCATGGCGCCGCCGTGCCGGCCACCGGTCAGGCTCACACTCCTACCGTCCCGCCGTCCGTGCGCGTGACGACCACCGTGGCCGAGCGCGGGCGCTTGGTTGAGGCCGCATTGGCCTGGCTGTCCGGCCAGTGGCTGGTGGGCGCGGCCAGGCTGCCGTCCTCGCCCGGGTGCTGCACGTTGACGAACAGCGTGCGCCCGTCCGGCGTCACGGCGATGCCGGTGATCTCGCATTCCACCGGGCCCACCAGGAAGCGCCGCACCGTGTCGGGCGTGGCATTGGCGCCCTTGACCGTGGCGGTGCCGCCCGCGGCGGTGGCCGCGCCGCCATCGCCTACTTTCCCCGGCACGGCGGCCAGCATCATGCAGTTGGTCACGTCGGTGTAGGCGCCGTCGTCGGTCTGGATCCACAGCAGGCCGCGCGGGTCGAAATACAGGCCGTCGGGGCTGGAGAAGTCGTTGACGGCGGTGAGGCCCGAGAGGTTCACGTCCGCCGGGGCGTCGGCCTGGGCGCCGAAGAGGTAGACATCCCAGTTGAAGCTCGTGGCCGCGACGCTGCCGCCGGCCTCGCGCCAGCGCACGATGTGGCCGTTCGGGTTGCCCTTGTTGACCGTCGTCGTGCCGTCGGGCCTGGTGTAGCTGTCCTCGTAGTAGCGCGGGTTGGCGGCGTCGGGCTTGAGCTGGCTGCTGCTGGTGGCCGTGGCCGTCGGCGCGATGCGGTTGCTGTTGTTGGTCAGCGTCATGTAGGCCTCGCCGTTGCGCGGGTTCACCGCGCCCCACTCCGGGCGGTCCATCATCGTCGCGCCCACGGCATCGCCGGCCAGTCGCGCATGCGTCACCACGTCGGCCTGGTCCGCGAAGCTGTACTTGGCGTAGCCCTTGACGGTCGGGTTGTCGATCGAGAGCTCGATCCACTGCCCGCTGCCATCGGCGTTGAACTTCGCCACGTACAGCTTGCCGTCGTCGAGGTACTTGGCGCCAGCGGCCACGCCGCCGCCCACGTCCTTCGGGTCCCACAGTGCCTTGGAGACGAACTTGTAGATGTACTCGTTGCGCGAGTCGTCGCCCATGTAGATCACGATGGGCTGGCCGGCCACGGCCGGCGCCGGCCAGGCACCTTCGTGGTTGAAGCGGCCCAGCGCGGTGCGCTTGACGGGTGCGGACTCGGGGTTGAAGGGATCGATCTCCACCACCCAGCCGAAGGTGTTGAAGACGTTGCGGTAGTCCTCCGCGGCCGTGGCGCCGGTGACCGAGGAGCTCCAGCGCACGAACAGGTCGTCGCTGCCGGCGGTGTCCCACAGGTAGGGGCTGCGGCGGTTCTCGGGCAGGCCGTAGCGGGTCAGCGCGGTGACTTCCTTGGCGCTGCGCTTGGCGTTGTCGCCCGCAGCGCGCGCCAGCACGTTGAGGTAGTTCTCCTCGCAGGTGAGGTACGTGCCCCAGGGCGTGTAGCCGTTGGCGCAGTTGTTGTTGGTGCCGCGGGTCTTCACGCCGGTGGGCGAGAACTTCGTCACCAGCAGCGCGTTGCCGCGGGCCGGGCCGGCGATGTCCATTTCCGTGGCCGAGGTGATGCGGCGGTTGAAGCGCGAGCCGCGCACCATGCCCATGGCCGTGCCGCTGCTGCCGCGCTTGACCTCGCACACGCTCACGCCGTGGGCATAGATCTCCTTCTCGACCTCGGCGGCCACGGTACGCACGTTGTTGACGATGGTGCGGCCGTTGGGATGCAGCGCGTAGGGGCCGACCACGTACTCATGGTTCACGCACAGCAGGCCGCGGTCGGAGCGGTCGGCCTGGTAGGCGCCGGCGTCGGACAGGCCGAAGTAGTACATGCCGTCGTGGCCGTCGCCGATGCGGCGGTTGTAGGAGGCGGCGCTCTCGCTGCCGTCATCCTTCCACGAGCCCATGTCGTCGCCGTAGTGCAGCGGATCGCCCAGCGCGTGCAGGATGCTCACCTGGTAGCCCGCGGGCACGGTGACGAGGTCCTTCTTGTTCTTGTCCACGGCGGCGAAGGCCAGGCTCAGCGCCTGCGAGGTGGCCGTTCCGCTGGCGCCGTCGTCGCCACCGCCGCCGCAGGCCGACAGCGCCGAGGTGCCCAGCAGCGTGCCGGCGGCAACGCCCACGTAGCCCTTGAGCGCCTGGCGCCGGCTCAGCCGCGCGGCCAGGAGCTCGTTCATGTGCGGATTGGCGCCAGGATTGACAATCTCGTTGTCGTCGTAACCGTTGGGCTCGTCGGCGTGCGTAGTGCTTTGGTTCATCGGAGAACGCGGTTGTTTGTGGAAAACAAACGCATTCTTGGAAGCCTTCATGTCGCTGCCGTGACAGCTCCATGGCAGTTGCATGAAAGCCGGCGCAACCGTGCCCGCCCTGCTCGTTTCATCGCTGGGTGGCGACTGGATGACGCCGTCACACCCGCGAAGGCGGGCGTGGCACGGTTTTCTCGTCGGCAATCGCGAGCTGCGCTCACTCGATGCGCAGCCCCTTCAGCGCCGGGTCGCCCGGCGGGAAGCGGAGATCGAGTCCCTGCAGCACGCGCTCCATCAGCGTGGCGATCATCAGGTTGCGGTGCGTCTTGGAATCCGCCGGCACCACGGTCCACGGTGCCCAGGGCGTGCCCGTGGCCGAGATCAGTGCGGCGTAGGCGGCCTGGTAGTCGTCCCAGTGCCGGCGCGCGTCCACGTCCTCCAGCAGGAATTTCCAGTGCTTGGCCGGGTCGTCCAGCCGCGCCTGCAGCCGCTGCTGCTGCTCCTGCCTGGAGATGTGCAGCATGAATTTGCACACCACGGTGCCGGTCTCGGTGAGCATCCGCTCGAAATCGTTGATCTGCGCGAAGCGCTGCTTGAGCTGCTCGCCCGAGAGCTGCCCCTTGATCACCGGCACCAGCACGTCCTCGTAGTGGCTGCGGTTGAACAGCACCACCTCGCCCGCGGCAGGCGCCTGCTGGTGGATGCGCCACAGGAAGTCGTGCGCACGCTCGTTGTCGGTGGGCGCGCGCCAGGAGACGGCGTGCACGCCCAGCGGGCTCATGCGGCCGAAGACATGGCGCAGCGTGCCGTCCTTGCCCGAGGCGTCCGTGCCCTGCAGAACCACCAGCAGCTTGTAGCGGCGGTCGGCCCAGAACAGGTTCTGCAGCTCGTCCAGGCGCACGGCGAGCTTTTCCACCGCCG
>JAEYPG010000716.1 GCA_023410975.1 Pseudomonadota bacterium | reverse complement strand
CAGTTCGGCGACATAGACCGCTGGGGCGCGATGCTGCGCTACATCAGCGAGCGCATCGCGCCGTCCTTGCGCGCCTCTCCCGTGCCTGTCGGCCTTCCTGCGACGGGGTAACTGCCGGATTTAGGTTTACTTCACTCTCGAAACAGAACTGGAATCAGGCCGCTGCCGAGCTCGCACCCGGCAGCGCCATGCACAGCACCTCCGCCAGGTGGTGCACCGGCCGCCCGGTGGCCTGGACAATCTGCTCGCGGCAGCTGTAGCCGTCGGCGACCACCAGCGCGTCCGGCCCCAGATCGCGCACCGCGGGCAGCAGCACGCGCTCGGCGCAGCGCATGGACACCTCGTACTTGCGCGCCTCGAACCCGAAGGAGCCGGCCATGCCGCAGCAGCCGGTATCGGGCTGGCGCAGGTCCAATCCCGTCTGCTTGAGCAGCGCCAGCTCGGCCTCGGTGCCCAGCACCGACTTGTGATGGCAGTGGAGGTGCACCAGCGCCGGGCGCTGCAGCGGCGCAAGCGCCAGGTCGGGGGCGCGCTGCTGCAGGAAGTCGCTGAGCAGGAAGCTCTGTTGCCGCAGCCGCCGGGCCTGCTCGTCGCGCGGCAGCATCATCGGCAGCTCCTCCTTGAACACCGACAGGCAGGCGGGCTCCAGCACGACGATGGGCGTTCCGGCGTGAAGCTCAGCATCCAACTCGTCCAGCACCCGCCGCAGGTAGGTGCGTGCCGCATCCAGGTAGCCGAACTCGTACAGCGGCCGCCCGCAGCACAGCCGCCGGCGCGGCAGCCGCACTGCGAAACCGGCGTGCCGCAGCACCCGCACCGCCGCATGCACCACCTCGGGATGGAAGTGGTCGTTGAAGGTGTCGGGCCACAGCAGTACCTCGCCGCGGAGGCCGGGGCCCTCGTCGCGCCGCCACTCGAAGCCGGCGCGGAAGCTGCGCCGCGCGAAGGCCGGCAGCCGCCGCTGCGGCGCGATGCCCACGCCGCGCTTGACCAGTCCGGCGAAGGGCTCGTGCTGCGAGAAGGCGTTCACCACGCCCGGCGCCAGCTCGGCCATCGCGCAGCAGCGGTCGATGAAGCCGAAGACGCGCGCGGCCAGCGGCCTGGCGTGGTGCTCGTGGTAGTGCGACAGGAACTCGGCCTTGTACGCCGCCATGTCCACCTTCACCGGGCACTCGTGCTTGCAGGCCTTGCAGGAAAGGCAGAGGTCCAGCGCCTCCTTCACCGACTCGTCCTGCCAGCCGCGCTTGAGCACGCCCTGCTCGCGCTCGCCGTTGAGCATCTCGAACAGCAGGTGCGCGCGCCCGCGCGTGGAGTGCTGCTCCTCCAGCGTGGCCTTGTAGCTCGGGCACATGGTGCCCTCGCGCTTGCGGCACTCGCCCACGCCCACGCAGCGCAGCACGCTGCGGCCGAAGTCGCCCTGGTCGTCGGCGAAGAACATGCGCGTGGCCACGGGCAGCGGCTGGTAGCTGGTGCCCAGGCGCAGGTGCTGGTCGGCGCGGTACGGATGCACGACCTTGCCGGGGTTCATCAGGTTGTCCGGGTCCCACAGCGCCTTGAACTCCTCGAAGGCGCGCACCAGCGCCGGCCCGTACATGATGGGCAGCAGCTCGGCCTTGGACTGCCCGTCGCCGTGCTCGCCCGAGATCGAGCCGCCCAGCGAGGTGACGAGCCTGGCCGCGTCGTGCAGGAAGCGGCGGAACTTGTCGATGCCGGGCTGCGTCTCCAGGTCGAAGTCGATGCGCGTGTGCACGCAGCCCTGGCCGAAGTGGCCGTAGAGGTCGCAACCGTAGCCGTACTCGTCGAACAGCCTGCGCAGCGCGCGCAGGTACTCGCCCAGCCGCTCGGGCGGCACGGAGGAGTCCTCCCAGCCCTCCCAGGTGACGGGCGCATTGGGCACGTGCGCCGTGGCACCCAGGCCCGACTCGCGCACCTTCCAGAGGTGGGCTTCCTGCACGGGGTCGTCCACGCGCTTCATGGCCGGCGGCTTGTCCACCTGCTTCAGGCGGTCCATCAAGGCCTGGGCCTTGGCATCCGCCTGCTCGCGCGTGTCGCCGCCGAACTCCACCAGCAGCCAGCCCTTGCCTTCGGGCAGCAGGCCGACGTAGTTGACATGCAGGTGGGTGTGCTTCATGTCCTCGATGAGCCGGTCGTCCAGGCCCTCCAGCGCGATCGGCCCGGCCTGCATGACTTCCACCACGTGGTCGCCGGCTTCATAGACGCTGTCGTAGCCCAGCACCAGCAGCGTGCGCGCCTTGGGGTTGGGCAGCAGCCGCAGCTTGGCTTCCAGGACCACGACGCAGGTGCCCTCGCTGCCCACCAGCGCCTTGGCGAGATCAAAGCCCTTCTCGGGCAGCAGCGCCGGCAGGTTGTAGCCCGAGACCCGGCGCGGGATGTCGGGGAACTTCTCCCGGATCAGCGGCGCGTAGCGCTCGGCCAGTTGCTTGAGCCCGGTGGCGATCTCCGCTGCGCGCCCGCCGCCGGCGCGCAGGCGCTCCAGGGCCGCGTCGTCGGTGGCGCCCACCGTCAGGCGCAGGCCGTCGTGGGTGAGCACGTCCAGCTCGATGACGTTGTGCACCGTCTCGCCGCCCATGACCGAATGCGGGCCGCAGGAGTTGTTGCCGATCATGCCGCCCAGGGTGTTGTGGTCGTGCGTGGCCGGGTCGGGCGCGAAGGTCAGGCCGTGGCGCGCGGCCTGGTGTCGCAGCTCGTCCAGCACCACGCCGGGCTGCACGCGCGCGGTGCGCGCGGCCGGGTCGATCTCCAGCACGCGGTTCATGTGCTTGGAGAAGTCCATCACCACCGCGACGTTGCAGCACTGGCCGCACAGGCTGGTGCCGCCGCCGCGCGAGAGCACGGGCGCCCGGAACGCGCGGCAGGCGGCGACGGTGGCGATCACGTCGTCCGCGTCGCGCGGGATCACCACGCCGATGGGCAGCTGCCGGTAGTTGGACGCGTCGGTCGCGTAGAGGGCGCGGCTGCCGTCGTCGAAACGCACCTCGCCGCGCACCGTCTCGCGCAGGCGGCGCTCCAGGGCCGCGGCATCGAGCGGCAGCGGCAAGGCGGGCAGCGTCTTCACAGTGCGTACTCCCGGGCGTCGGCCTCCCGGAACTCCAGCCCCAGGCCTGGACGCGACAGGTCGGGCCGCAGGCAGCCGCCTTCGGGCTGCACGGCGCCATCAAAGAGCAGCCGCTCGATGCGCTGGTGGTCGTGGAACCACTCCAGGTGCACGGCATTGGGCGCGCAGCAGCAGGCGTGCACGTGCAGCGCCGGCGCGCAGTGGCTCGACAGCGGCAGCTCGAAAGCCTGCGCCAGCGCGGCGGCGCGCATGAAGCCGGTGAGGCCGCCGCAGCGCGTGGCGTCGGCTTGCAGCACGTCCACGGCGCGCCCTTCGGCCAGGCGCCGGAAGTCGCGCAGGCCGTAGCCGTACTCCCCGGCCGTGATGTCCATGCCCGCCGGTGCGCGGTCGCGCAGCAGCCGCATGCCGTCGGTGTCCTGCCCGGGCACCGGCTCCTCGAACCAGCGCACGCCGCAGCCGGCGAAGCGCTCGGCCATTGCCAGCGCCTGCTTGCGCGTGTAGGCGCCGTTGGCATCGACGAACAGCTCCACGCCGTCGCCCACCGCCTCGCGCGCAGCCTGCACGCGGGCAACGTCCTGCCCCGGCTCGCGGCCCACCTTCATCTTCACGCGAGTGAAGCCCTGCGCAGCCCAGCCACCGAGCTGGCGCTGCAGCTGGCCGATGTCGTCGCTGGTGAAGCCGCCGCTGCCATAGGCCGGGATGGCCTCACGCGCCAGGCCGCCCAGCAGGTGCGCGACCGGCAGCCCCAGCAGCCGGCCCTTGAGGTCCCACAGCGCGTTGTCCACCGCGGACAGGGCCATCGCGCCGACGCCGGGCGCGCCCACGTTGCGCAGCGCGCGCGCCATGTCGGCATGCCGCGCGGCGGTCTGCAGGGCGTCGCGGCCCTCGATGGCCTGCGCCAGCCGGCCCTGCACCAGCGTGGCCGCCGCCGCATCGGCATAGGTGTAGCCGATGCCCTGCAGCCCGCCCGCGCTCACCGTCGCCAGCACCAGCGTGGTGGCTTCCCAGCGCAGCGTGCCGTCGGACTCGGGCGCGTCGGTGGGAATGCGCCAGGCGCGGGCCCGCACGGCCTCGATGGCAGCGCCCTGGGCGTCCATGGCTTCAACCCTTCGGGGACTCGGCGCGCCCGGCCGTGAGCCCATCCCAGGCCTCGCGCATGCTGGCCATGACGGTCTGCAGCGCCTCGGGGTCGCCGTGCAGCAGCGCCTTGGCGTAGTGCCGGGCCTGCTTCCACGTCACGTGCGGCGGCAGCGGCGGCACGTTGGCGTCGGTGACCATCTCCAGCAGCACGGGGCGGTCGGCCGACAGCGCCTGCTCCCAGGCACCGGCAATCGCGTCCGGATGGTCCACCCGCAGGCCGTGCAGGCCCAGCAGCTGCGCGTACTGGGCGTAGGGAAAGGCCGGCAGCACCTGCGAGTCCTCGAACTTCGGGTCGCCCGCACCCACGCGCTGCTCCCAGGTGACCATGTTGAGGTCGCTGTTGTGCAGCACCATGACCACCAGCCGCGGGTCGCTCCAGCGCCGCCACTGGTGCGCGATGGTCACCAGAGCGTTGAGGCCCAGCATCTGCATCGCGCCATCGCCCACCAGTGCCACCACCGGGCGGTCCGGGTAGGCGAACTTGGCCGCGGTGGCGTAGGGCACGGCCGGGCACATGGTGGCCAGGCCGCCGGAGAGCGAGCCCATCATGCCGCGCCGGGCCTTGAGGTCGCGCGCGTACCAGGCGGCGCTGGTGCCGGAGTCGCAGGTGAGGATGGCGTTGTCGGGCAGCCGCGGCGACAGCTCCCAGAACACGCGCTGCGGGTTGATCGGCTTGGCCTCGTTCATGGCGCGCTGCTCCAGCACCTGCCACCACTGGCGCACGCCGGCCTCGATCTTGTCGCGCCACGCGCGGTCCGCCTTGGGCTGCAGCAGCGGCAGCAGCGCCTGCAGCGTGAGCCGGCTGTCGCCGACGAGGTTGACTTCCATCGGGTAGCGCAGCGAGAGCTTGCGGCCGTCGGCGTCGATCTGCACGCCGCGCGCCTGGCCCTCCTTGGGCAGGAATTCCGAGTACGGGAAGCTCGACCCCACCATCAGCAGCGTGTCGCAGCCGCTCATCAGCTCCCAGCTCGGCACCGTGCCCAGCAACCCGATGGAGCCGGTGACGATGGGCAGGTCGTCGGGCACGGCCATCTTGCCCAGCAGCGCTTTGGCGATGCCCGCGCCCAGCGTCTCGGCCACGGCGATGAGCTCGTCGGTGGCATGCAGCGCGCCAGCCCCGGCCAGGATGGCCACGCGCTGGCCGGCGTTGAGCACGTCGGCCGCGGCCTGCAGGTCGGCCTGTGCCGGCAGCACGCGCTTGGCCGTCAGCCCGATGCCCGAGTGGATGGTGCCGTGCTCGCGCGGCGGGTCGGGTTCGGCCTTCAGCTCCTGCAGGTCGTTGGGCAGGATGATGCAGGTGACGGTGCGCTGGTCGCGCGCGATGCGCATGGCGCGGTCCACCAGGTGGCGGATCTGCGCCGGCACGGTGGCCATGTGCACGTATTCGTGGGCCACGTCCTTGAACAGGCTCAGCAGGTCCACCTCCTGCTGGTAGTCGCCGCCCAGCGCCGCCCGCGCCTGCTGTCCCACGATGGCAACCACGGGCTGGTGGTCGGCCTTGGC
The DNA here is from genome assembly GCA_023410975.1 of Pseudomonadota bacterium. GTDB lineage: Bacteria > Pseudomonadota > Gammaproteobacteria > Burkholderiales > Burkholderiaceae_C > Azohydromonas. The sequence continues at coordinate 886 of JAEYPG010000716.1, read as the reverse complement.
GTCGTACAGGCCGTTGAGCAGGTGGATCGCGCCCGGCCCGGAGGTCGCCATGCACACGCCCACCTCGCCCGTGAACTTGGCATGCGCGCAGGCCATGAACGCCGCCAGCTCCTCGTGCCTGGCCTGGATGAACTCGACGCGGTCGCTGCAGCGGTCGAGCGCGCCCATCAAGCCGTTGATGCCGTCGCCGGGATAGCCGTAGATGCGGCGCACGCCCCAGGCATGCAGGCGCTGCAGAACTTGGTCACTGACGGTCATGGTCATGGCATGGGCCCTTTCGATGTCGGTAAGCGACATGGGCGGCAAGCCATGCGCCGATGCCGGCATCGCGGCAACCGCAGTGCCGATGCGCTTAAGGGGAACTTAAACGCTCAAAGCGGCGCATTTATCAATAGCGACAGGCACTTACCAAAACGTGGCAAGTATTGCCTCATCGGCAAAAACGAGGCTTGCGTTGCAAGAAAACGATTGATGCGCGCAGATGCCTGCACGACATGCTGGAGCGGTTGCGCCAAGCTGCAGTCAAGCGGGTGGAGAAGGCGAGAGCCCGGAAGCTGTCGCTGCGGGGTTGGGGATCAACCGTCGCACGATCTACCGCTGCAGGCGTACCAGAGCGGCAGTGATGCGCTGGCAGCCAAGCCGATACCCGGGGCTCCGACGAAGTTCAGCGCACAGGATATGCAGGAGCTGGCGCAGTTGCTGCGCAAGCACACGCCGGTGGTCGAGGCCACCGGCGCGCGATATGGCTTGAACATGCTCTCATTCCAAGTCCAAGTCGTCAGTGAAAGATCACCGTTCGCCCTGAGCTTGTCGAAGGGCCTGTGGGCCGGCTGCGCCGGGGGCTTCGACAGGCTCAGCCCGAACGGGATTTACTTCACTCTTAAAA
>JAEYPG010000489.1 GCA_023410975.1 Pseudomonadota bacterium | reverse complement strand
GAGCTGGCGCCAGGCCGGCTGCCTGGGCGCGGCGCTGCTGCCCATGTCCGGCACCGCCTGGCTGCTGGCGCTGGACTTCGCGGCGCAGCACCCGGGCATCGCGCCGCAGCTCATGCCGCTGCTGCTGAGCATGCTGGCCCTGCTGGAGCTGCCCGCGCCGCTGGTGCTGCTCTACGGACTGCGCCTTGCCCGGGAAGCCGAGGTGCACGAGCAGCCGCGCTGAAGCCCCGCCTTCGTCCTGCTGCCGCCGTCGCAAGGAGAATCTTCATGAGCCTGCCGCCCTTCGCCAGTTCCGAGCCTTTCACGCTGGGCGTGGAGCTGGAGCTGCAGATCGTCAGCCGCCACGACTACGACCTCACGCCTGGCTCGGACGACCTGTTGCGCCTGGTGAGCCGCCACAAGCTGGCCGCGGACGTGAAGCCCGAGATCACCAGCAGCATGATCGAGCTCTCCACCGGCGTGTGCCGCGAGCACGCGCAGGTGGTCACGCAGCTGCGCGAGGTGCGCGACGCGCTGGTGGAGTGCGCGCAGCAGCAGAACCTGCGCCTGTGCGGCGGCGGCACGCACCCCTTCCAGGACTGGAGCCGGCGGCGCATCTACGATACCCCGCGCTACCGCCAGGTCTCCGAGCTCTACGGCTACCTCAGCAAGCAGTTCACCGTCTTCGGGCAGCACGTGCACATCGGCTGCCCCGGCGCGGACCAGGCGCTGTGGCTGCTGCACGCGCTGCAGCGCTACGTGCCGCACGCCATCGCGCTGTCGGCCTCCTCGCCCTACGTGCAGGGCAGCGACACGGGCTTCCAGAGCGCGCGGCTGAACTCGGTGTTCGCCTTCCCGCTCTCGGGCCGCGCGCCGTGGGTGCTCACCTGGAAGGAGTTCCAGACCTACTTCGGCAAGATGCACCACACCGGCGTGGTGGAGTCGATGAAGGATTTCTACTGGGACATCCGCCCCAAGCCCGAGTACGGAACCATCGAGGTGCGCGTGATGGACACGCCGCTCACCGTCGAGAAGGCCGCCGCCATCGCCGCCTACCTGCAGTGCGTGGCGCGGCGCCTGGTGCTGGAGGAGCCCTTCCAGCCGCGCGAGGACGACTACCTCGCCTACACCTACAACCGCTTCCAGGCCTGCCGCTTCGGGCTGGACGGCGAGGTTGTGGACCCGCGCAGCGCCGAGCGCCAGCCGCTGCGGGCGCAGATCGCGCAGACGCTCAAGGAGATCGAGCCGCACGCCATCGAGCTGCGCGCCGAACCCGCGCTGCTGCTGCTGCGCGACATGCTCGGCCGCGACGATGGCAGCGACGCCGCCTGGCTGCGCGCCGTGCAGGCGCACGAGCGCTACCTGCCCGAGGTCGTGCGGCGGCAGTGCCTGCGCTTCGAGGGGAGGGCCGCGACGCTGTGAGGGTGGCCTCTGCTTGGCAATGAAAGAACACCGTTCGCCCTGAGCCTGTCGAAGGGCTTGCTGGCCGGCTGTGCCGGGGGCTTCGACAAGCTCAGCCCGAACGGAGCTTTTTCCTGCTCTGGGTTTATGCCCCCGGCGACTGCAGCCGGTCCCGCTGCGCCAGCGCCGGGAAGAGGCGGAACCACAGCCCCACCACCAGCAGCGTGCCCATGCCGCCAAGAATCACCGAGCCCACCGGGCCGAAGGCCGCGGCAGTGGCGCCGGACTCGAACTCGCCGAGCTGGTTGCTCGCCCCGATGAAGATCGAATTGGCGGCCGCCACGCGCCCGCGCATCTCGTCGGGCGTGTCCAGCTGCACCAGCGTCTGGCGTATCACCACGCTCACCATGTCCGCCGCTCCCGACACCAGCAGCGCCACGAACGAGACGATGAAGCTGGTGGACCAGCCGAACACCAGCATGCACACCCCGTACACGCCCACGGCCAGCAGCATCGCGCGCCCCACGCGGCGCTCGATGGGCACGCGCGTGAGCCACACCGACACCGCCAGCGCCCCCACCGCCGGCGCCGCGCGCAGCAGGCCCAGGCCCCAGGGCCCGGTGTGCAGCACGTCGCGCGCGAAGATGGGCAGCAGCGCCGTGGCGCCACCCAGCAGCACGGCGAAGAGGTCCAGCGACAGCGCGCCCAGGATCGCCTGGCGGTGCCAGATGAAGCGCAGGCCCGCCAGCATGGTGTTCCAGCTCGCCGGCTCGCGGTGCGCCGGACGCGCCACCGGCGTGATGCGCAGCACCAGCGCGCAGCCCAGCGCGAACAGCGCCGCGCACACGCCGTAGACCACCGTGGCCCCGGCGGCGTAGAGGAAGCCGCCCAGCGCCGGCCCGGCCACCACCGCCGCCTGCGTCGCACCGGAGCTGAAGGCCAGCGCCCGCGGCAGCACGGATACCGGCACCAGCGTGGGCGCCAGCGCCTGCTGCGAGGGCATCTGGAAGGCGCGCGCCACGCCCAGCAGCAGCGACAGGCCCAGGATCAGCTCGCGCCCGATCCAGCCGCCGGCCGTGCCCAACGCCAGCAGCAGGCCCACCAGGAGTTGCAGGCCCAGGCACATCGCCAGCAGGCGGCGGCGGTCGTGGCGGTCGACGATGTGGCCGGCCGGCAGCGTCAGCACCAGCGCCGGGATGAACTGCAGCAGGCCCACCAGGCCCAGGTCCCAGGCGCTGCCGGTGGTGTCGTACATCTGCCAGCCCAGCGCCACCATGAGCATCTGCTGCGCGGTGGTGCCGGCCAGGCGGCCCCACCAGAAAAGCATGAAGGGGCGAAAGGAGCGCAGCGGCGCGGCGGGCGCCACCTCGGCGGCGGGGGGAACGACAGCGGTCATGACTGACGGCCGGCC
>JAEYPG010000363.1 GCA_023410975.1 Pseudomonadota bacterium | reverse complement strand
CGCGCAGCAGCACCGGCATCGCCGCACCGTCCCTGATCGCGGCGCCAGCCGACGGCACGGCTTGGCTGCTGCGGCTGCGCGAGGCGGCGCAGCATCGCAACTTCCAGGGCACGCTGGTGCACAGCGTCGGCGGCACGGCCAGCAGCTCGCGCGTGGCGCATTACGGCGAGAACGGCCACCAGTACGAGCGCATGGAGATGCTTGATGGCCAGATGCGGCGCGTGTTCCGCCACGACGACGAAGTGCTGACGTTGTGGCCCGAGCGCCGGCTGGCGGTGTTCGAGCAGCGCGAGCCCGGTGCGGCGATGCCGGTGCTGCTGCGCGCACGTCCCGATGAGCAGGTGTTCGAGCGCTACGAGCTGCGCCCGCAAGGCACGGACCGCATTGCTGGCCACGAGGCGCAGGTGTTCCTGCTGCATCCGCGCGACGGGCTGCGCTTTGCCCAGCGGTTGTGGATGGAGCCGCACACCGCGCTGTTGCTGCGCGTGGACTTGCTGGCCGCGGACGGGCGCGTGCTGGAAAGTGCTGCTTTCAGCGAGCTCACGCTCGGTGTGCGACCGCAGCCCGACACGGTGCTGCGCCCCATGCGCAAACTCGACGGCTATCGCGTGCTGCGCCCGGTGCAAGTGCGCACGCGGCTCGATACGGAGGGCTGGAGCGCGCCGGAGGTGCCGGGTTTCGAGTTGCTGAGCTGCTTCAAGCGCGTGCTTGACGAGGGCGAGGGAGGGCGCAACGGCGAGACGCTGCAGGTGGTGTACGCCGACGGGCTCACGCACGTGTCGCTGTTCATCGAACCTTACCGTGGCGAGCACCACCGCCCAGTGCAGACCGCCATCGGCGCCACCCATACCCTGATGCAGCGCCAGGGCTCATGGTGGGTGACGGCGGTCGGCGAGGTGCCCATGGCTACGCTGCAAAAGTTTGCGGCCGGCCTGACGCGCCGGTCTTGAACACCCTCCCGCGGGTAAAAGCACTTCAACAGACAAGGGAACCTTCATGCGAGTCGATGGCGTATTGCAGGGCCGACGGGCCCGTCGTGCCGTGCTGTCCGCGCTGACGGCGTTCAGCCTGGGCGTGACGCTGGGCCTGCCGGCGCATGCGCAGCAGGGGCCGGCGCAGGCCCCGGCCCAGGCGCAGGTGCTGCCGGACTTCACCGAGCTGGTGGACCGGGTTGGGCCGGCGGTGGTCAACATCCGTACCCTGGAGCGCGGGCGCGCCAGCCGCGGCACGCCGGAGATGGACGAGAGCCTGGAAGAGTTCTTCCGGCGCTTCGGCATCCCAATGCCCGGGCGGCCCGACCCGCGGCGCGGCCCGCCCGGCGGCGGTGGCGGCAATGAAGAGCCGCAGCAGCGCGGCGTGGGCTCGGGCTTCATCCTCAGCGCCGACGGTTTCGTGATGACCAACGCGCACGTGGTGGAGGGCGCCGACGAGGTCGTCGTCACCCTCGCGGACAAGCGCGAGCTCAAGGCACGCATCGTCGGCGCCGATACCCGAACCGATGTGGCGGTGGTCAAGATCGAGGCCACGGGGCTGCCCTTCGTGCGCATCGGGGACGTGGGCCGGCTGCGCGTGGGCGAGTGGGTGGTGGCCATCGGCTCGCCCTTTGGCCTGGACAACACCGTGACTGCCGGCATCGTCAGCGCCAAGCAGCGCGACACGGGCGACTACCTGCCCTTCATCCAGACCGACGTCGCCATCAACCCCGGCAACTCCGGCGGGCCGCTGCTGAACATGCGTGGCGAGGTGGTCGGGATCAACTCGCAGATCTACAGCCGCTCCGGTGGCTTCATGGGCATTTCCTTCGCCATTCCCATCGACGAGGCTATCCGCGTGGCCGAGCAACTGCGCACCAACGGCCGCGTGGTGCGCGGGCGCATCGGGGTGCAGATCGCGCCGGTGACCAAGGAGGTGGCGGAGTCCATCGGCCTGGGCAAGCCCATCGGCGCGCTGGTGCAAGGCGTGGAGACGGGCGGCCCGGCGGAAAAGGCGGGCATCGAGCCCGGCGACATCATCACCAAGGTGGACGGCAAGACGGTGGAGCGCTCGGGCGAGCTGCCGCGCGTCATCGGCGGCACCAAGCCCGGCACGCGCACCACGCTGCAGGTGTTCCGCCGCGGCGACTACCGGGACCTGGCGGTGACGGTGGCCGAGATCGAACCCGAGAAGCCGCGCCGCGTCGCCCAGGCCGAGAGCGCCCCGCGCGCCAGCGCCACCACGCCTATCGGGCTGTCAGTGTCGGACCTCAGCGATGCGCAGCGCCGCGAGCTCAAGGTGCGTGGCGGTGTGCGGGTGGAATCGGCGGAAGGTGCGGCGGCGCGCGCCGGGCTGCGCGAGGGCGACGTGATCCTGACGGTGGACAACACCGAGATCACCAGCTCGCGCCAGTTCACGGGCCTGGTGGAGAAGGCGGAGCGCTCCAAGCCGCTCACCGTGCTGGTGCGCCGCGGCGAGCAGACCAACTACCTGATCATCCGGCCCGGCGCCAACGGCAGCAGCCGCTGAGCTTTCTGGTCGCCGATGAGCAAGACCCGGCGTCCCACTGGGGCGCTGGGTTTTTTCACGAGGCGCAATCGGCAACCGCTGCAGTGGAGCTTGCTTCGCCGCCCCAAGCCGGCTCGGTGCGGGATTGCCCTTATGCTGGGTTGGAATGTTGCGCTGCGTCAGCCGCAGTTCATCTTGTGCATATCAGGCTGGGAGCCTGAGGCGGCACAAGGGCGGGCGGCTTGTGTATAAACTGTTGAAAACTTCCGGTGTCGTGCCCCGGAAGACCCGTCGCGATGACCGTTTGTGGCTGGTCGGCGGGGGGCTTTTGGCTACAATGAAAGCCCAACAAGCAGTTGCCATACGTTTTGTTGGAAGGCGCGTCACCGTTTCGACGTGCCTTTTTTTTGACCCCGACAGGCTGCCGCGCGGTGGCGTGTCGCTGGGCCGATCCGCAGGGTTCCGTGCAGGCAGCGCGGCCTGCGCCCGACGCCGCCCGCGGCCTCGGCCCCTCGCTTTCCGTTCGCATGGACCACATCCGCAATTTCTCCATCATTGCCCACATCGACCACGGCAAGAGCACGCTGGCTGACCGGCTCATCCAGCGCTGCGGCGGCTTGAGCGATCGCGAGATGGAGGCGCAGGTGCTCGACTCGATGGACATCGAGCGCGAGCGCGGCATCACGATCAAGGCGCAGACCGCGGCGCTGCAGTACAAGGCGCGCGACGGCAAGACCTACAACCTCAACCTCATCGACACGCCGGGGCACGTGGACTTCTCCTATGAAGTCAGCCGCTCGCTCTCGGCCTGCGAGGGCGCGCTGCTGGTGGTGGACGCCAGCCAGGGCGTGGAGGCGCAGACGGTGGCCAACTGCTACACCGCGCTGGACCTGGGCGTCGAGGTCATCCCGGTGCTCAACAAGATGGACCTGCCGCAGGCCGATCCCGACCGTGCCAAGGAGGAGGTCGAGGACGTCATCGGCATCGACGCCAGCGACGCGATTCCCTGCTCGGCCAAGACCGGCATGGGCATCGACGACATCCTGGAGGCGGTGGTCACGCGCATGCCGCCGCCCAAGGGCAACCCCGAGGGGCCGCCGCGGGCGATGATCATCGACGCCTGGTTCGACAACTACGTCGGCGTGGTGATGCTGGTGCGTGTGGTGGACGGCCAGATCGGCAAGGGCGAGCGCATCCGCATGATGGCCACCAACGCCGTCTACGGCATCGAGCACCTGGGCGTGTTCACGCCCAAGAGCGAGAACCGCGACGCACTGCGCGCCGGCGAGGTGGGCTTCGTGATTTGCGGCATCAAGGAGCTGGCCGCGGCCAAGGTGGGCGACACCGTCACGCTGGAAAAGAAGCTGCCCAACAACGCCGGCCCGGCCACCGAGGCGCTGCCGGGCTTCAAGGAGATCCAGCCGCAGGTGTTCGCGGGCCTGTACCCCAGCGAGGCCAGCGAGTACGACCAGCTGCGCGACGCGCTGGAAAAGCTCAAGCTCAACGACAGCTCGCTGCGCTACGAGCCCGAGGTGTCGCAGGCGCTGGGCTTTGGCTTCCGCTGCGGCTTCCTGGGTCTGCTGCACATGGAGATCGTGCAGGAGCGACTGGAGCGCGAGTTCGACCAGGACCTGGTGACCACCGCGCCCAGCGTGGTGTACGAGGTGGAGCTCAACGACGGCGAGGTGATCGAGGTCGAGAACCCGAGCAAGATGCCGGACCTGGGCCGCATCCGCGAGATCCGCGAGCCCATCGTCACGGTGCACCTGTACATGCCGCAGGACTACGTGGGCCCGGTGATGACGCTGGCCAACCAGAAGCGCGGCGTGCAGCTGAACATGGCCTACCACGGCCGCCAGGTGATGCTCACCTACGAGCTGCCGCTGGCGGAGATCGTGCTGGACTTCTTCGACAAGCTGAAGTCGGTGTCGCGCGGCTACGCCTCCATGGACTACGAGTTCAAGGAGTACCGTGCCGCCGACGTGGTGAAGGTGGACATCCTCATCAACGGCGACCGGGTGGACCCGCTGGCGATGATCGTGCACCGCTCGCAGAGCCAGTACCGCGGCCGCGCCGTGGCGGCCAAGATGCGCGAGCAGATCCCGCGCCAGATGTACGACGTGGCGATCCAGGCCGCCATCGGCGCCAACATCATCGCCCGCGAGAACATCAAGGCGCTGCGCAAGAACGTGCTGGCAAAATGCTACGGCGGTGACATCACCCGCAAGCGCAAGCTGCTGGAAAAGCAGAAGGCCGGCAAGAAACGGATGAAGCAGATCGGTACCGTCGAGGTGCCGCAGGAAGCGTTCCTGGCCATCCTCCAGGTGGACGACTGACACAACGAATGAGCTCTCTCACCGCGGTTCTGTATGGGGCCCTGATCGTCTATCTCGGCGGCTGGTTCATGGGCTACTGGATGGGCAACTTCGCCCTGCTGCTGTTCATCCTCACGCTGGTGACGATGGTGTACTGGCTGGCCGAGCGGCTGCGCTTCCGCCCCGCGCGCGAGGCCGCCGCGGCGCAGCTGGAGGCGCAGGCCGCCTCGCGCCGCGCCGAGCTGGCCCGCATGGGCATCGAGAAGGTGGACGGCGACGTCGCCGAGGCGCGGCGCAAGGTGCTGGCGCAACCTTGGTGGCTGGACTGGACGGCCGGCCTGTTCCCGGTGATCGTGGCCGTGTTCCTGCTGCGCAGCTTCCTGTTCGAGCCCTTCAAGATTCCCTCGGGCTCCATGATCCCGACGCTGCTGGTGGGCGACCTGATCCTGGTGAACAAGTTTCACTACGGCATCCGGCTGCCGGTGGTGAACACCAAGGTCGTGAGCAACAACGATCCTGCACGCGGCGACGTGATCGTCTTCCGCTACCCCGTGGACCCGCGCGTGGACTACATCAAGCGCGTGGTGGGCCTGCCCGGCGACGAGGTGAGCTACCTCAACAAGCGGCTCACCATCAACGGCCAGCCCGTGCCGGTGTCGCAGCTGCCCGATTTCTACGACGAGGACAGCCTGCGCTACCAGCAGCAGTTCAGCGAGAAGCTGGGCCAGCAGGAGCACCGCATCCTCATCGACAAGGACCGTCCTGCCTTCATCCCCGGCAACCATGCCTTCCCCAACAGCTCGGCCTGCCGCTACAGCGCCGAAGGGGTGAGCTGCAAGGTGCCCGAGGGCCATTACTTCGTGATGGGCGACAACCGCGACAACTCGCAGGACTCGCGCTACTGGGGCTTCGTGCCGGACCAGAACATCGTCGGCAAGGCCTTCTTCGTGTGGATGAATTTCGGCAACCTCAGCCGCATCGGCCGCTTCCATTGAAGCCGCCGGGCGCCCTCGGGCCGCGGCCTTCCAGGCGCGGCCGTGGCAGCGCCTGTCCCGCCGATGCGGCCACCCGACCGCATCGGCGCGGGCCCCCGTTCCCCACGTTCATGGCCCCGGTGTACCTGCTCATCAAGTACCACGGCCGCTGCCGTTGAAGGCGCGCCACTTGCCCGCACATCACGACATGGACCATCGAATCGAAGCACTCCAGCAACGCCTGGGATACCGCTTCGCGCAACCGCGGCTGCTGCAGCGTGCGCTCACGCACCGCAGCTTCGGCGCCGATCACAACGAACGGCTTGAATTCCTCGGTGATGCCGTGCTGAGCATCACCATCTCCGCCATGCTCTACGAGCGCTTCAGCGGCTCGGACGAGGGCGATCTCACTCGTGTGCGCGCGCACCTCGTGCGCGAGGACAGCCTGCACCGCGTGGCGCTGCAGCTGGGCCTGCCGGAGGTGCTGCGGCTGTCCGAGGGCGAAGCCCGCGGCGGCGGCGCGCAGCGCCCCTCGATCCTGGCCGATGCGCTGGAGGCCATCCTGGGCGCGGCCTTCCTCGATGGCGGCTTCGAGCCCGCACAGGCGCTGGTACGCCGCCTCTTTGGCGAGGTCATCGCCTCCACCGAGATGGATGGCTGGAGCAAGGACCCCAAGACCGAGCTCCAGGAATGGCTGCAGGCGCGGCGCCTGGCCGTGCCTGTCTACCGCATCGTCGCCACGCGCGGCCAGGCCCACGCCCAGACCTTCGAGGTCGAGTGCGCCGTGCCGGCCCTCGGCCTGGCCGAGCCGGGCGAGGGCCGTTCTCGCCGCATGGCCGAGCAGGACGCCGCGCGGCGGCTGCTCGAAAACCTCAAGTCCAGCGACCGCCCCGGCGGGCCGCTGCGCTCCTGAATTACCGTGAACCCGAAATCCCACCCCTCCGCGCCGGCCGCTGACGCCGCCGATGCCCCCGCCGTGCCCGCCCAAGAGGCCGCCACGCCCGAAACTGAAGACTTCGTCGCCGATCCCGACGCCAGCGGCGCGGTGGAGGAGGGCGCGGACACCGGCGCCGAAGACGACGATCTCGACCCCGAGGACGTTGAGGACGGCGAGGCGGACGAGCGCGAGGGCGTGGACCTGGACGCCGCCTTCGGCAACAAGCCCGCCGCCGTCGCGGGCCAGCGCTGCGGCCTGGTGGCCATCGTCGGCCGGCCCAACGTGGGCAAGAGCACGCTGCTCAACGCGCTGGTGGGGCAGAAGGTCAGCATCACCTCGCGCAAGGCGCAGACCACGCGCCACCGCATCACCGGCATCCGCACCGAGGGCGACACGCAGTTCGTGTTCGTGGACACGCCGGGCTTCCAGACCAAGCACAGCACCGCGCTCAACCGCAACCTCAACCGCACCGTGCAGGGCGTGCTTTCCGACGTGGACGTGGTGCTGTTCCTGGTGGAAGCCGGCCGCTTCGGGCTGGACGACGCCAAGGTGCTGGCGCTGCTGCCGCAGGACAAGCCGGTGATGCTCATCGCCAACAAGCTCGATGCCGTGCAGCGCCGCAACGACATGCTGCCCTGGCTCAAGTCCATGCAGGAGCGCCGGGACTTCGCCGAATTCGTGCCGCTGTCGGCGCGCAAGGACGCGGACGTGAAGCGGCTGATGGACATCGTGCGGCCCTACCTGCCCGAGCAGCCCTGGTTCTACGAGGAAGACGCGCTCACCGACCGCAGCGACCGCTTCCTGGCCAGCGAGCTGATCCGCGAGAAGCTGTTCCGCCTCACCGGCGACGAGCTGCCCTACAGCTGCACGGTGGTGATCGACAAGTTCGAGGAAGAGGGCAACCTGCGCCGCATCGCCGCCACCATCGTCGTGGAGCGCGAGGCGCACAAGGGCATGGTCATCGGCGACAAGGGCGAAGTGCTCAAGCGCATCGGCAGCGAGGCGCGCCAGGAGCTGGAGCGTCTCATGGACGCCAAGGTATTCCTGGAGCTGTGGGTCAAGGTGCGTTCGGGCTGGGCCGACAGCGAAGAGCACCTGCGCTCCTACGGCTACGAGTGAAGGGAAAGGCTCCGCCCCAGGCGGCCTACGTGCTGCACCGCTGGGACTGGAGCGAGTCCAGCCTGGTCCTGGACCTTTTCACGCGTGAGCACGGCCGCGTAGCGGCGGTGGCCAAGGGCGCCAAGCGCCCGTATTCGCAGCTGCGCCCGGTGCTGCTGCCTTTCCAGCGCCTGAACGTGCACCTGGGCCGCAGCGCCGAGGCCGAGGTGCAGCTGCTGCGCAGCGCCGACTGGGCCGGCGGCGCGCCCATGCTCACCGGCGACGCGCTGTTCTCGGGCTTCTATCTCAACGAGCTGCTGATGAAGCTGCTCGCGCGCCAGGACCCGCATCCCGCGCTCTTCGACGCCTATGCCGCCACGCTGCCGGCGCTGTCCGGCGGCAACGAGCTGCGCGCACAGGCGGGGCTGCGCGCCTTCGAGCTGCTGCTGCTGCGCAGCACCGGGCTGCTGCCCGACCTGGCCCACGTTACCTTGCGGCTGGAGGCCACCGAGCCGCGCGCACGCTACGCGCTGCGTGCCGAAGCGGGGCTGGTGGATGCTGCCGGCGCCGAGACGGCGCTCTCCGGCCAGGTCTGGACCACGCTGCAGGCCGCGCTGGACGCCGGCGACCTGGGCGCGCTGCAGGCGGCCTGCCTGCTGTCGCTGCAGCCGCTGCGCGGGCAGTTGCGCACGCTGCTTCACTATCATCTCGGCTCCCCGCTGCTGCGCACCCGCGAGGTGATGCGCGACCTGCAGCGCCTCATCGACGTCCCCCCGCCTTCCCCGCCAGATGAACCCTCTCGTGGCTCCCGAGTCCCGGCCGCGTGACGCGCGCACCGCGCTGTCGGTCAACCTCAACAAGGTCGCGCTGCTGCGCAACACGCGCCACCTGGGCATTCCCAGCGTCACGCGCGCGGCGGAGCAGGTGCTGCAGGCCGGCGCGCAGGGCATCACCGTGCACCCGCGCCCGGACGAGCGCCACATCCGCGCCGAGGACGTGCACGCGCTGGCCGAGTTCCTCAAGGCCTGGCCGCAGGTCGAATACAACATCGAAGGCAACCCCTTCCACAACCTCGTTGGCTTCATCGAGGCCGTGCATCCGCACCAGGCCACCTTCGTGCCGGACAACGTCGAGCAGTTCACCTCCGACCACGGCTGGAGCCTGCCGGCGGACCTGGAGCGGCTGGTGCCGGTGATCCAGCAGGTCAAGGCGCTGGGCGTGCGCGTGAGCCTGTTCATGGACCCGGTGCCCGAGGCCATGGCCTTCGCCGCGCAGGCCGGCGCCGACCGCGTCGAGCTCTACACCGAGGCCTACGCGCGGGCGTATGGCACCGCCGACGAGGACGCGGTGCTGGCGCAGTACACGCGCGCCGCCGAGGCCGCGCTGGCCGCGGGCCTGGGCGTCAATGCCGGGCACGACCTCAACCGCGACAACCTCACGCGCTTCCTGCGCGAGGTGCCGGGCGTGGCGGAGGTGTCCATCGGCCACGCGCTGATCGCCGACGCGCTGGAGCTGGGCTACACCGAGACCGTGCGCGACTACCAGCGCTGCATCCAGCGCGCCTTTGCGCCCGCAGGGGGCGGCGCGCGGTGATCGTCGGCATCGGCACCGACGTCTGCGACGTGCGGCGCATCGCCGCCACGCTCGGACGCCGCAGCGACCGTTTCCCCCAGCGCGTGCTCGGCCCCGGCGAGCAGCAGGTGTTCGCCGCGCGGCGCGCCCGGGCCGAGTCGCGCGGCATTGCCTACCTGGCCACGCGCTTCTCGGCCAAGGAGGCCTTCTCCAAGGCCATCGGCCTGGGCATGCACATGCCCATGCGCTGGCGCGACTGCGAAATCCTCAACCACGCGAGCGGCCAGCCCTACATCCGGCTGCACGGCGCGCTCAAGGCCTGGTTCGAGGCCCAGGGCTGGCAGGCGCACGTGACCCTCAGCGACGAGACCGACTACGCCGTGAGCTTCGTCGTGGTCGAGAAGCAACCTCAGCAGGACATCGAATGACTTCTTCGCAGCACGCCCCGGTGGTGCTCGACATCGCCGGCCTGGCGCTGGACGACGACGACCGCCGCCGCATCGCGCACCCGCTCACCGGCGGCCTGATCCTGTTCGCCCGCAACTGGGAGAGCCGGCGCCAGCTCACCGAGCTCACAGCCGAGATCAAGAGCCTGCGCCCGGACCTGCTGGTCTGCGTGGACCACGAGGGCGGCCGCGTCCAGCGCTTCCGCACCGACGGTTTCACGCACCTGCCGCCCATGGCGCGGCTGGGCGAGCTGTGGATGCGCGACGCGATGGCCGCGACCGAGGCCGCCACCGCCGCCGGCTACGTGCTGGCCTCGGAGTTGCGCGCCTGCGGCGTGGACTTCAGCTTCACGCCGGTGCTGGACCTGGACCACGGCCAGAGCGCCGTCATCGGCGACCGTGCCTTCCACCGCGACGCGCGCGTGGCCACGCTGCTGGCCAAGAGCCTGATGCACGGCCTGCTGCTGGCGGGCATGCAGTCCTGCGGCAAGCATTTCCCCGGGCACGGCTTCACCAAGGCCGACTCGCACGTGGACGTGCCGGTGGACCGGCGCTCGCTCAAGGCCATCCTGGCCGACGACGCCAAGCCCTACGAGTGGCTGTCCACCAGCCTGCCTTCGGTGATGCCCGCGCACGTGATCTACCCCAAGGTGGACGCGCGCCCGGCGGGCTTTTCCACGAAGTGGCTGCAGGACATCCTGCGTGGACGCCTGGGCTTCACCGGCGCCGTGTTCAGCGACGACCTGAGCATGGAGGGCGCTCGGCGCCTGGACGGTGCAGTGGTCAGCTATCCCGCTGCCGCCGTGGCGGCGCTGACCGCGGGCTGCGACCTGGTGCTGCTGTGCAACCAGTCCCTGGACGGCGGCGCGGCGGTCGATGAGCTGCTGGACGGCCTGCAGTCCGCCCTGGAGCGCGGCGAGTGGCAGCTCGACCCCGACAGCGAGGCGCGCCGCGTGGCGCTGCTGCCGCAGGGAGCGCCTGTGCCTTGGGACGACCTGATGCACCAGGCGGTGTACCAGCGGGCGCTGGAGCGGCTGCCCTGATTCCAGTTCTTCATTGGTACTGAAAGAAAACCCGTTCGGGCTGAGCTTGTCGAAGCCCCTGGCACAACCGGCCAACAGGCCCTTCGACAAGCTCAGGGCGAACGGTGAACTTTCACTGACGA
>JAEYPG010000709.1 GCA_023410975.1 Pseudomonadota bacterium | reverse complement strand
GCTGGCCATGTTGTGGGGTTGGCCGGTGCCAACAGGAATCGCCGTTCCGGGACTCATCGTCCCCGTCAGCCAATACCCACAACCCCTTGGCAGCGACCGTTACAAATTCCCCGGACAGCAGTGCGCGCTGCTGTGCATGCTGAGCGCCTGGGCCTGGTGCCGGCAGCCCACCCCGGGCCGGCTGCTGCTGTGGGCCGCCGCCACGGCCAGCCTCGGGCTCGTCAACGGCAACCTGTGGTCGCTGCTGGCGGTGCCGCTGGTGCTGGCCGCATCGCGCATCGAGCTGCGCCTACCGCGGTGGCGGCTGGTCTTCTACGGTTTCTACCCGGCGCACCTGGCGGCGCTCTGGCTGGTCCAGCGCCTGCTTGCCTGACCCCGACCGCGTGGAATGGCACAAGGGCTCGGCGATGCAGTGGCAGTGCTTCCGGCAGGAACGGGCGAACAGGCGCGCCCGGCGCGTACAAGCAGCGGCATGACCCCGTTGAAGCTTACCCAGGTCGGAAATCCGGTCGGCGTGATCCTGCCCGCGGAGGTCCTGGCCCGGCTGAAGGTCGAGGCGGGCGACACGGTGTTCGTCACCGATGTGGCCGGCGGCGTGCTGCTCACGTCCCAGGACCCGGCTCTCGAAGAACAGCTCGAGCTCGGCCGCGAGCTCATGCGCGAATTCCGCGAGGCCCTCCACCAGCTCGCCGATTGAGCAACCAAACCTGGGCCAATCACAGGCCTCGGAACCGGTCGTGGCGAACGATCGGGCCGCGCACGGATTGCCCGACACGGGTCTCTTGCGCGTGGCCTTGCCGCCGCACAGCCGACGCTCCGGCGGGGACACGTTGCCCTGCGCCGTGCGCCCGAAACTGCCACCTCTGCGGCACATCCGGCCGCCTTCCCGACCGCTGCAGCGCCAGCCGAAGAAGGCAAGGGCCGTTGCGGGACGGCCCTGTGGCAGGTGCTGGCCACGCGGGCGGACTGCCTTGCGCACCCCGCCGCGGCCCCGTCCTTGGAGGTTGATGCATCGCGGCTGCCGGCCGGCGCGGGACACGGGACGCCGTGCGGGCACAATCGCTCCGCCCCCACTGCCGCGGCTTGCCTGAGCCGTCCGATGGACAGCGAATTCATACGCTTCAAGGTCGATCCCTAACTGCGCGACAAGGCAGCCGCTGTCTGCGCGGGGCTGGGCCACGAGCTGGCCGACGTGCTGCGCGCGCTGGTGACCCGCATCGCCCAGGAAGGGGCCCTTCCGTTCGACATGGGCTCCACGCCGCAGGAGGCATCCGGCCCGATGCCCTTCGGCGACTACGTCGACCGCTTCTGGACACCGCTCAAGTCCCAGGTCGAAGCCGAGGTGGCGCTGTCGCTGCTGGCCTGGTTCATTGCCGACTGTTCCACCCGCATCGACGACCACGCCGAGGCGGTGCGTCTGCACGAGCAGGCCCGGCTCCAGCTACAGCAGGACCGCGAACAGGCGCGCCGGCTGCGCGACGGGCTGAACGTGGCGGACGCCGCGGCCGTGCGCCAGGTCATCGAGCACTACGGCCCCCTGGTACGGCGGCAGGCGGGCGGGACGGCATGACGTCGCAGCAGGTGCAACCGCCTTCCCTGACCGAGCTGGAGCGCATCTACGCGCGCCGCATCCAGCCCGACCTGCTCGATGGCGTGGCGGCCTCGGCGCGGCCGACGGCAGTGCTCGTGGGCGGCCAGCCCGGGGCCGGCAAGGCCTACGCCAGTGCCCGGGTGCGTCAGCACTTGTCGGGCAGCATCGGCCCTGGCGTCGTGATCTCGGCCGACGCCCTCGCCGCCTACCACCCGCACTGGCACACCCGTCTCCCGGCCCCGTCCGGCGAGAGCGTGCAGGTCCGTGCCGACCTCGGCCGCTGGGCCGAGCGTCTGGCCGCCGAGGGGATGTATCGGCGCGTCAACCTGATCATCGAGTCCACCATGCGCCAGCCGCAGGCCTCGCTGGCGCTGGCCGGCCAGCTCGCCGCCGGGGGCTACGACGTCGCGGCGGTGATCCTGGCCACCGAGCGCGACGGCAGCCGCCAGGCCAGCCTGGCACGCTACGACCTTGGCCGCGCGGCCGGGGCGCCCGTGTCCTTCGTGCCCGCCGCCCGCCACGACAGCGCCTACGCGGGCCTGCGCGAGACGCTCGCGCGCATCGAGGCCGAGCGGGCCGTGAGCCGGCTGCAGCTGGTGGTGCGCGACGGGCGCCAGCTCTACGCCAACGAGGTGGTCCAGGGCCGGTGGCGGCACGAGCCCAGGGCCCTGGCCGTGCTCGACGATTTCCGCGAGCGGCGGCCGACGGCGCGGGAGCTGGCCGACAGCGCGCTGCGCTGGACGGTGCTGGCGCAGCGCCTGGGCCGCGACGCCACGGTGCCGCGCGAGGTGGCCAGCCAGGCCGTGGCCTGGCGCAACGAGGCCCTGGCCCGCGCCGAGGCCGATCCCCAGGCCAGCCGGCTGCTGGCCTGGGGCCGCGAGGCCGAGTGCTTCCGCACCATGGACCGCGCGCAGTTCCTGCGCGAGTTCCCCCAGCACGCCAAGGCCGTGGAGCGGCTGGAGGACGCCGTCCGGTACGCCGCGGAGCAGTTCACCCTGGCCGGCGACCGCGAGCGCTTCGTGGCCCTGGCCCGCGAGCGCCTGGCCGAGCGCATCGCCGAGGGACGCTTCGGCATGCCGAAGCCGCCCGACGCCCGGGACCGGGACGCCAGGACGCGATAGCGCCCCGCGGCGCCCTACCCGTCGCGGGCCCTGGGCGCCGGCCGCTCCTGCTGCGCCTGCCGGGACGCGCGCGCATGCGCCAGC
>JAEYPG010000307.1 GCA_023410975.1 Pseudomonadota bacterium | reverse complement strand
CCGGCACGATGCCCGCGAGGAACAGCTTGGAGATGGAGACGTTGGCCGCGACGCCGAAGATCACGAAGCCGATGGACGGCGGGATCACCGGCGCGATGATGCCGGCCGAGGCGATGAGGCCGCCGCTCTTGGCCTTGTCGTGGCCGGCCTTGACCATCATTGGCAGCAGGAGAGCTGCCAGCGCGGCGGTGTCGGCCACGGCCGAGCCCGAGAGCGCGGCGAGCATGCACGCCGCCAGGATCGCCACGAAGCCCAGGCCGCCCCTCTTGTGGCCCACCAGCGTCAGCGCCAGCTTCACGATGCGCGCGGACAGCCCGCCGACGTTCATGATCTCGCCGGCCAGCATGAAGAAAGGCACGGCCAGCAATGGAAAACTGTCGGCGCCGTTGATCACGTTCTGCGCCAGGATCTGCGCGTCGAACATGTCCAGGTGCCACATCAAGGCCACGCCGGAGGCGAGCAGCGCATAGGCGATGGGAATGCCCAGCGCCATGGCGCCCAGCAGCGAACCGAGGAAGACGAAGACGGTCATGGTGCGGCTCCTGCTCAGACCTTGGCCGGCGTGCCCAGGTGCAGGTCGTGCACCTGCGCCAGGTCCTCGGATTCCTGCACTGCAACCAACTCCTCGTCCGTGGCCCGGCCGCTGAGCAGGCGCCACAGCCCGTGCAGCAGCAGCAGGCCGCCCAGCAGCGCGAACGCGGCGCCGCTGGCGTAGAACACCGCCATGGACTGGCCGGTCACGGGCGCAACCACCTCGCGGTTGATCTCGATCTGCGCGAGGGCGCCGCTCCACAGCAGCCAGGTCACGTAGAGCATGACGGCGTGAGACACCACCAGGCAGGCCTGCTTGCCGCGCCGGCCCAGGCGCGACACCAGCATGTCCGAGCCCAGGTGAGCGCGCTCGTGGATGGCGACCACGGCGCCCAGGAAGGTCAGCCACACGAACAGCCAGCGCGAGAGCTCCTCGCTCATGGTGATGCCGGAGTCGAAGGCGTAGCGCAGCACCACGTTGCCGAACACCAGCAACACCATCAGGGCCAGGCACAGCGCCAGCAGCGCTTCGAGCAGCCGGCAGCCGCCGGCGAAGAGTCGGTTCACGTTTGTCTCCTTCAGGATGGACGCCGCCTTGCACCGCGGCGCGGGCGCGGCCGGCTGTGTCGCCGGCCCATGGGCGGTCTGTGGCCGGCGGCTCGATGGCCGCCGCCCTTCACTTCAGCGGCGAAATCGCCGTCGGCATGAAGATCTGCGACTGCATGTTCGAGGTCAGCCAGTCCGGACCGCCCTTGGGCGGCCACACGCCCTGCTTGACCGCGTCGGCGCGCGCGGCCGAGCGCTCGTTCAGGCTGGCTGCGGGCCAGAAGTGCGTGAAGCGCGGCGTGCCGTCCAGCGCGTACATCGCCAGCAGGCAGGGAGAAATCTCGTTGCGCGCCGGCAGCGCGGCCTTCCAGGCGTCCAGCGTGGGCTGCAGGCCGCCGGTCTTGTACTGGTAGGTCCGCACCTCGTAGACGGGGCCGTAAGTGCCGGGCACAGGCGGCTCCATCCAGGGGAAGCCGGCGTAGCTGTGCATCTCCAGCCCCGTGAGCAGCTCGCCGCAGTTGAACGGGCTGCTCGACAGCAGCGCGCGGCGGCGCTCGGCCAGCAGATCGGCCTCGTTCTCGAAGCCGCGCAGCACCAGGATCTGGTTCAGCGCGCCGATGTCCGAATACCAGCAGCCCAGCAGCCGGCCTCGGGCCTCGGGCGCCTGCACCCAGGCCTGGATGGCCTCGGTGGCCTGCGCCGTGACGAAGAGGCGGGTGGTGAGGGTGGCAAGTTCGTAATACATGACAGGACTCCCTGATGGGATTGAGAAACCGGTAACGGGTCAGGCGCCGGCGGCCAGGACCGGCACGGTGGCGGTGGCAGCCGCCGCGACGCCGCCTTGCGCCGCGTCGTGCGCCGCGATGAATCCGAAGGTCATGGCCGGGCCCAGCGTGATGCCGCCGCTGGGGTAGTGCCCGCCCAGCACGCTGGACATGTCGTTGCCCACGGCCCAGAGGCCGAGCACGGGCTCGCCACCGGCATCGAGCACGCGGGCCGAGGCGTCGGTACGCAGCCCGGAGAAGGTGCCCAGGCTGCCGGGCAGGATGCGCACGGCATAGAAGGGCCCGTGCTCGATGGGCGCCACGCAGGGATTGGGCTGATGTTGCGGCTCGCCCTGCACGCGGTTGTAGGGCGTGCCGCCTCGGCCGAAGGCGGTATCGCGGCCCTCGCGCGCGTCGGCGTTGAAGCGCTCCAGGGTGGCCTGCAGCCCTTCGGCGGCGATGCCGCAGGCCGCGGCCAGCTCGCGCAGGCTGCGCCCGCGCTTCAGGTAGCCCGAGCGCAGCCACGGGCCCAGCGGCAGCGGCGCCGGGCGCACGCGGCCCAGGCCGTAGTGGCGGATGAAGCGGTGGTCGCACACCAGCCAGGCCTGCA
This sequence comes from Pseudomonadota bacterium, assembly GCA_023410975.1. GTDB lineage: Bacteria > Pseudomonadota > Gammaproteobacteria > Burkholderiales > Burkholderiaceae_C > Azohydromonas. The sequence continues at coordinate 236 of JAEYPG010000307.1, read as the reverse complement.
CCGTCTCGCCCGCGGGCGTGGCGCGCACCAGCGCGGCGGCGACGTCGTGGTAGCTGTCGGCCTCGTTGGTGAAGCGCCGCCCATCGGCGCGCACGGCGATCACGCCCGGCTTGGCGCGCTCCACCAGGTGCGGGAAGTGGCCCACGCTGCCGTCGCGCCGCGGCACCAGCGACACCGGCGCCCAGGCCATGGGCGAGGCCAGCGCGGCGTCCACCACGCCGCCCGCGCCTTCGCCC
>JAEYPG010000306.1 GCA_023410975.1 Pseudomonadota bacterium | reverse complement strand
CTGCATTCCCGTGTGGGTGCCGCCGGGGCTGCCCGAGGGGCTGGAGGCGCTGCCCTGGGGGCAGGTGGACGCGCGCGCCGGGCAGGCCGCGGCGGTGTGCATCGAGGCCGCGGTGCGGCTGCTGCAGCGGGGCGTCGGGCGCGCTATCGTCACCGCGCCCATCCACAAGGAAGCGCTCTCGGCGGCGGGTGAGCCCTTTCCGGGCCACACCGAGATGCTGCAGGCGCTGGCGGCGCCGGAAGGCGGCGAGCCGCCGCCGGTGCGCATGATGCTGGCCAACGAGGAGCTGAAGGTGGTGCTGGTCACCATCCACATGGCGCTGCGCCGGGCGCTGGAGGTACTGGATTTCGAGGGCGTGCTCTCCACGATCCGCATCGCGCACCACGCCGCCGCGGCCTGGGGCCAGGCGGCGCCGCGCATCGCCGTGGCGGGGCTCAACCCGCACGCGGGCGAGGGCGGGCTGTTCGGCGACGAGGAGCTGCGCTACATCGCGCCGGCGGTACAGGCGGCGCGCGCGGAGGGCATCGATGCCCGCGGCCCTTTTGCGCCGGACACGGTGTTTATGCGCGCGCGCCATGCGCCGCCCAGGCATCCGGGCGAGTTCGACCTGGTGGTGGCCATGACGCACGACCATGGCCTGATCCCGGTGAAGTACCTGGGCGTGGAGGAGGGCGTCAACGTCACGCTGGGGCTGCCCTTCGTGCGCACCAGCCCCGACCACGGCACCGCCTTTGATATCGCCGGCCGCGGGGTGGCCGATGACGCGAGCCTGCGCGCGGCGCTGCGCATGGCGCTGGCGCTCAGCAGCGCCGGCGCAGTGACGGCTTAGCTCAGGGCTGCCGGGGCTGTTGCTGCAGCGCGTCTCGGATCTCGCGCAGCAGCACGATGTCTTCCGGCGCCGCGTCGGGCACTTCGGCCGGCGGCGGCTTGGGCTCGTCGCGGCGCAGCCGGTTGATCTGCTTGACCATCAGGAAGATCACGAAGGCCAGGATCAGGAAGTTCAACGCCACCGTGATGAAGCTGCCGTAGGCGAACAGCGGCACGCCTGCCTTGGTCAGCGCGTCATAGGTCATGGGGCCGGTGTAATTGGGCGGCGGATCAGCGAGCCGGATGAAGTAATTGGAGAAATCCAACCCGCCGACGATGCGGCCCACCAGCGGCATGATCAGGTCCTTGACCATTGAATCGACGATGCGCTGGAACGCCGCGCCGATGATCACGCCGACCGCCAAGTCGACCACGTTGCCCTTCATCGCGAAGGCCTTGAATTCGGAAATGAAACTCATCGGCGGGTCCTTTTAAGGGTTTTTCTGAGTGCCGTTGTAGCGCTTGCCACACACCAGGCGGTGCCGAGTATTTCCGGCTTTTGATTTGAATCAAAGCTGCTATTTCCGCTGTGACGGATGCACGCGAGCGTCAGCCACTCGAAAGGCTTTGTGTCAATCCTTGTCCGCTAGAATCTAGGGTTGCCCCTGAATCCGGAACAGTTCCTGAGGAAGCTATGTCAAAGCCTGAAGTCGACCAAGGCCGCCGCACCTGGGTGGCGATTGCCTGTGGCGCGGGTGCCGTCGGCGGTGTGGCCGCAGCCGTACCGTTTGTGAGCACTTTCACGCCGTCCGAGCGCGCCAAGGCCGCCGGTGCCGCCGTCGAGGCGGACATCAGCGGGCTCAAGCCCGGCGAAAAGATGACCGTGGAATGGCGCGGCAAGCCGGTGTGGATCGTCAAGCGCACTCCGGAGCAACTCGCGGGCCTGAAGAAGGTCGACTCGCAGGTGGCAGATCCGAATTCTGAGCGCAAGCCCGCGGAGCTCACGCCTGAGTACGCGCGCAACGAGCACCGCTCGATCAAGGAAGACATCCTGGTGGTGGTGGGCATCTGCTCGCACCTGGGCTGCTCGCCCAGCGACAAGTTCCAGGCCGGCGCGCAGCCTTCGCTGCCGGACGACTGGCAGGGCGGCTTCCTGTGCCCCTGCCACGGCTCGACCTTCGACATGGCCGGACGCGTGTTCAAGAACAAGCCCGCACCCGACAACCTCGAGGTGCCGCCGCACATGTACCTGTCGGACACCAAGCTGTTGATCGGCGAGGACAAGAAGGCCTGATCCCAGGCTCCCGGAGAACACCTCATGGCTGAATTCAAGACCGTATCCGCCGATGCGCCGGTCGCCCAGAAGCTGCTGAACTGGGTCGACAACCGCTTTCCGGCTTCCAAGCTCTACAAAGAGCACATGTCGGAGTACTACGCTCCGAAGAACTTCAACTTCTGGTACATCTTCGGCTCCCTGGCGCTGCTGGTGCTGGTGATCCAGATCGTCACCGGCATTTTCCTGGTGATGCACTACAAGCCCGACGCGAACGTTGCCTTCGCATCGGTCGAGTACATCATGCGCGACGTGCCCTGGGGCTGGCTGGTGCGCTACATGCACTCTACCGGCGCCTCGGCCTTCTTCGTCGTGGTGTACCTGCACATGTTCCGCGGGCTGATGTACGGCTCGTACCGCAAGCCGCGCGAGCTGGTGTGGATCTTCGGCTGCGCGATCTTCCTGGCGCTGATGGCCGAAGCCTTCATGGGCTATCTGCTGCCCTGGGGCCAGATGTCGTACTGGGGTGCACAGGTGATCGTGAACCTGTTCGCCGCCGTGCCCTTCGTCGGTCCGGACCTGGCGCTGCTGATCCGCGGCGACTACGTCGTGTCGGATGCCACGCTCAACCGCTTCTTCAGCTTCCACGTCATCGCCGTGCCGCTGGTGCTGCTGGGCCTGGTGGTGGCGCACATCATTGCGCTGCACGAAGTGGGCTCTAACAACCCCGACGGCGTGGAAATCAAGGCCAAGAAGGACGCCCTGGGCCGCCCGCTCGACGGCATCCCCTTCCACCCGTACTACACGGTGCATGACATCTTCGGCGTGAGCGTGTTCCTCATCGTCTTCAGCGCGGTGGTGTTCTTCGCGCCCGAGTTCGGCGGCTACTTTCTGGAGTACAACAACTTCATCCCGGCCGACCCGCTGAAGACGCCGCCGCACATCGCGCCGGTGTGGTACTTCACGCCGTTCTACTCGATGCTGCGCGCCACGACGGACGTGATGGTCAACGTGCTGGCCGTCATCATCGCGCTGGCCGCCGTGCTGGCCGTGCTCAAGGGCCGTCTGCCGGGCAAGGCCAAGCTGGGCGTGCTGGTGGGCGCCGTGGTGGCCGTGGCCCTGCTCAAGGTCTTCGACGCCAAGTTCTGGGGCGTGGTGGTGATGGGTGGTGCCGTGATCATCCTGTTCTTCCTGCCCTGGCTGGACTGCAGCCCGGCCAAGTCGATCCGCTACCGTCCGAACTGGCACAAGTACCTGTATGCCGTGTTCGTGGTCTTCTTCGTGGTGCTGGCCTACCTGGGCATCCAGCCGCCGTCCGAAGTGGGCACCCTCGTGGCGCAGGTTGGTACGCTCTTCTACTTCGGCTTCTTCCTGCTGATGCCGTGGTGGAGCCGCCTGGGCGATTTCAAGCCGGTGCCCGAGCGCGTCGTGTTCAAGGCGCATTGAGGCGACAGCCGGAGAAGCTCGAATGAAAAAGTTCATCCTCTCGCTCCTGGCCTCGCTGGCCATGGCCACGTCCGCCTTCGCCTCCAGCGGCGGCATCGCCTGGGACAAGTTCCCGGCGGACAAGCTCAACGACGTCGCTGCGCTGCAGAATGGCGCCAAGCTGTTCGTGAACTACTGCCTCAACTGCCACTCGGCGGCGTTCATGCGCTACAACCGCATGCGCGACATCGGGCTGACCGAAGAGCAGATCAAGAGCAACCTGATGTTCGCCTCCGACAAGGTGGGCGACCTGATGAAGGTGTCGCTCGATGCGCGCCAGGGCAAGGACTGGTTCGGCGCCACGCCGCCTGACCTGACCGTTATCGCGCGCTCGCGCGCCGACGGCTCCAAGGGCAGCGGTGCCGACTACCTCTACACTTACCTGCGCACGTTCTACCGCGACGACACCAAGGCGACCGGCTGGAACAACCTGGCCTTCCCCAGCGTGGCGATGCCGCACGTGCTGTGGGAGCTGCAGGGCCAGCGCGTGGCCAAGTTCGAGGAAGAGAAGGACGCGCACGACAAGGTCGCGCACGTCTTCAAGGGCTTCGAGCAGGTCACGCCGGGCAAGATGAGCGCTGCCGAGTACGACAGCGCCATGGGCGACCTGGTGGCCTACCTGCAGTGGATGGGCGAGCCGGTGCAGAAGCAGCGCGTGCGCCTGGGCGTGGCGGTGCTGATCTTCCTGGGTCTGTTCACCTTCATCGCCTGGCGTCTGAACGCCGCCTACTGGAAGGACATCAAGTAAGCGAACCGTGCTGAACCGGCCCTGAAAGGCCGGCCAGAACCGCGCAGTGGGAGGCGTTGCCGCCCACTGCGCTTCATCATTTTCAGAGCGACAACAAAGGAGCCGTTGCCATGATGGTGCTCTACTCCGGAACCACCTGCCCCTACTCGCACCGCTGCCGCTTCGTCCTGTTCGAGAAGGGCATGGACTTCGAGATTCGCGATGTGGACCTCTTCGCCAAGCCCGAAGACATCGCGCTGATGAATCCGTACAACGAGGTGCCGATCCTGGTCGAGCGCGACCTCATCCTGTACGAATCGCACATCATCAACGAGTACATCGACGAGCGCTTCCCGCACCCGCAGCTCATGCCCGGCGACCCGGTGGCGCGTGCACGCGTGCGGCTGTTCCTGCTCAACTTCGAGAAGGAGCTGTTCCTGCACGTCAACGTGCTGGAAGGCCGCGGCCAGGCCGTCAAGCCCACCGACAAGCAGCTGGAGAAGGCGCGCGCGCAGATCAAGGACCGGCTGACGCAGCTCGCCCCGATCTTCGTCAAGAACAAGTACATGCTCGGCGACGACTTCTCGATGCTGGACGTGGCCATCGCCCCGCTGCTGTGGCGCCTGGACTACTACGGCATCGACATGTCCAAGAATGCAGCGCCGCTGCTGAAGTACGCCGAGCGCATCTTCACGCGCCCGGCCTACATCGAGGCACTGACGCCTTCCGAGAAGGTGATGCGCAAGTAAGCCATGAACGAGGCTGCCACTGACCAAGGCTCCAGCACGCGCCCGTACCTGATCCGGGCGCTGCACGACTGGTGCACCGACAACGGCTTCACGCCCTACCTGGCGGTCTTCGTGGACCGCAGCGTGCAGGTGCCGCTGGAGTACGTGAAGAACAACGAGATCGTGCTCAACATCGGCTTCGAGGCCACCTCGGGGCTGAAGCTGGGCAACGAGTTCATCGAGTTCAAGGCCCGCTTCGGCGGCCGCGCGCGCGAGATCGTGGTGCCGGTGGACCATGTGGTGGCCATCTACGCCCGCGAGAACGGGCAGGGCATGGCCTTCCCCGCGCCGGCCGCCACCGAGCCGGCGGAAGCCCAGGCGCCGGTGCCCGCGCCGGCGGCCTCGGCGCCGCAGGGGCTGCGCCTGGCCACGGCCGAGCCTGAAGCCGCACAGCCCGAGGGCGAAAGCCCGGAGGACACCACGCCCGAGCCGCCGCCGGAACCGCCTGCGCCCGGGCGCCCGTCGCTCAAGCGCATCAAGTAAAAATCTCAGCCATCGGCGGCTAAAATCTGACGATGCCGTGCCGGCTTAGCTCAGTTGGTAGAGCAGCTGCCTTGTAAACAGCAGGTCACCCGTTCGATTCGGGTAGCCGGCACCACCCCGAGATGACAACGGCGCGTACCTCCCGGTACGCGCCGTTTTCTATTCCAGGGCGCCTGGCGAGCGTGACGCCTTCATCCCCTCACGGCCGCAGGTGTATGCGGATGCGCTTGTCGCCAAAGCCCTCGTCGCGCAGTTGCTGCTCGATGCGCGGCAGCAGCTGGCGCAGCTTGGCGGCAACGGCGGCGTTGGGGGCGAGCAGCGTCCAGCCGTCCTCGTCCACCGGGCCGGCGCGCAACTGCTGGCGCAGTGCCAGCGGCAGCGCG
>JAEYPG010000702.1 GCA_023410975.1 Pseudomonadota bacterium | reverse complement strand
CACCGAGGCCACGCGCGAGGTGCTGGTAAGCCTGCCGCCGGACTCGCCGGCGGTGCTGATCACGCAGCACATGCCGCCGGGCTTCACGCGCAGCTACGCCGCACGGCTGAACTCGCTGTGCCGGCTCACGGTGCGCGAGACCACCGACGGCGAGCGCCTGTTGCCCGGCCACGCCTACCTGGCCCCGGGCGGGCTGCACCTGAGCGTGGAGCGCAGCGGCGCCAACTACATCGCGCGGGTGCGCGACGGCGAGCCGGTGAACCGCCACAAGCCCTCGGTGGAGGTGCTGTTCGAGTCGGCCGCGCGCGTGGCCGGCCCCAACGCCTTCGGCGTGATGCTCACCGGCATGGGCGCCGACGGCGCCAAGGCCATGAAGCTCATGCGCGACGCCGGGGCCTACAACATCTGCCAGGACGAGGCCAGCTGCGTCGTCTTCGGCATGCCGCGCGAGGCCATCGCCGCCGGCGCAGCGCACGAGGTGCTGCCGCTGCAGCGCATCGGCGCGCGCCTGATGGAACAGCTCGCCGCCACCTCCAGCGGGCCGACGCACCGGGTGTGAGCGTCCCCGCACGGCCGCTCCGAAGGAAACGATCCGTCCCGCTCGGCGGGAGAGAGGACCGCGGCTCCGAGCCCGCCTGCGCGGGGGCGGCGCCGATGACCCCGGCGCTGCCGCCAGTCAGCCCGGCGGCAGGAACAGCGCCTGCAAATCGCTCAGGAAGTCGAAGCCGCGCGCCGTCGGCCGCGCGATGTCGCCCTCGCGCTCCAGCAGTCCGCGGCGCTCGGCCTCGGCCAGCGCGCGCTGGATGGACTGCAGCGGCTGCCCGGTGCGCTCGCTGAAGCGCGTGAGCTCGAAGCCCTCCCTGAGCCGCAGCGCGTTGAGCACGAACTCGAAGGGCAGCTCCTTGGGCGTGACGGCCTGCTCGTTGGACACCGCCTGCCCTTCGCGCACCTTGGCCATGTAGGTCACGGGCTCGCGCCAGCGCTGCTGGCGCAGGATGCGGTCGGGGAAGCTGATCTTCCCGTGCGCGCCGGCGCCCAGCCCCAAGTAATCGCCGAACTCCCAGTAGTTCAGGTTGTGCACGCAGCGGTGTCCCGGCCGCGCGAAGGCCGAGACCTCGTAGCGCTGCAGCCCGGCCTCGGCCGTGCGCTGCGCCAGCAGGTCCAGCATGTCCGACGCCAGGTCGTCGTCCGGCAGCCCCTCGGGCGGCCGCGTGGCGAAGAACGTGTTGGGCTCCATCGTGAGGTGGTAGATGGAGAGGTGCGGCGGCGCGAAGGACAGCGCCTCGTCCAGGTCGCGCGCCAGCATCTCCAGGCTCTGCCCGGGCAGCGCGTACATCAGGTCGATGTTGAAGGTGTCGAAGGCGGAGGCCGCCTCCGCCACCGCCGCGCGCGCCTGCGCGGCGTCGTGCACCCGCCCGACGGCCTTCAGCATCGCGTCGTCGAAGCTCTGCACGCCCACCGACAGCCGCGTCACGCCGGCGGCGCGGTAGCCGCGGAAGCGGTCCTTCTCGAAGGTGCCGGGGTTGGCCTCCAGCGTGATCTCGCAGCCCGGCTCCAGCGGCAGCCGCGCGCGGATGTCGGCCAGCAGCCGGTCGATGGCCTCGGGCTCGAACAGGCTGGGCGTGCCGCCGCCGATGAAGATGCTGTGCACGCGCCGGCCCCAGATCTGCGGCAGCGCGGACTCCAGGTCCGCCACCAGCGCGTCGAGGTAGTCGCGCTGCAGCGCCGGCGTCAGCCCGGCGCCCTCGCGCAGCTCGTGCGAGTTGAAGTCGCAGTACGGGCACTTGCGCAGGCACCAGGGCAGGTGCACGTACAGCGACAGCGGCGGCAGCGCCTGCAGCGCCACCGCGCCCGGGCGCAGCAGCCGGATGGGGGCGGAATCAGCCAAGGTGCCAGGCCTCCCGCATCAGCGCCGCCATCTGGCGCGCCGCCAGCGCGCGGTGGCTGTGCTGGTTCTTCACCGCGGCATCGAGCTGCGCCACGGCGCAGCCCAGCGCCGGGATGAACAGCAGCGGGTCGTAGCCGAAGCCGCCCTCCCCGGCCGGCTGCTGCAGGATCTCGCCTTCCCAGCGGCCGAAGGCGATCAGCGGCTCCGGGTCCTGCGCGTGGCGCAGCGCCACCAGCGTGCACACGAAGCGCGCGCGGCGGTTCGCCTGGCCCTGCAGCCGCTGCAGCAGCAGCGCGTTGTTGGCGGCGTCCTGGCGCGCGCGGTGCTCCTCGCGGGGCAGCCCCGGCGTCAGCGGCGCGTCCGCGTAGTGCGCCGAGATCACGCCCGGCGCGCCGCCCAGCGCGTCCACGCACAGGCCGGAGTCGTCGGCGATGGCCGGCCCGCCCGCGGCCTGCGCGGCGTGGCGAGCCTTGGCCAGCGCGTTCTCCACGAAGCTGACGTGCGGCTCCTCGGCCTCGGCGATGCCCAGCGAGCCCTGCGTGACCAGTTCCACCGGCAGGCCGCCGAAGAGATGGCCCAGCTCGGCGAGCTTCTTGGCGTTGTTGGAGGCGAGGACCAGCCTCATGCCACAGCCTCCGCCAGCGCGCGGCGCTGCAGCTCGACCAGCTCGGCAATGCCCTTGGCGCCCAGCGCCAGCAGCGCATCGAGCTGCTCGCGGCTGAAGGGCGCGCCCTCGGCCGTGCCCTGCACCTCGACGATGCCGCCGCTGCCGGTCATGACGATGTTCATGTCGGTGTCGCAGGCGGAGTCCTCGACGTACTCCAGGTCCAGCAGCGGTGTGCCCTCGACCAGGCCCACCGAGATGGCGGCCACCGCGTCGCGCAGCGGCGAGCGCTCGATGAGCCCGCGCTCCAGCAGCCAGCTCACCGCGTCGTGCGCGGCCACGTAGGCGCCGGTGATGGCGGCGGTACGGGTGCCGCCGTCGGCCTGCAGCACGTCGCAGTCGATGAGGATGCTGCGCTCGCCCAGGGCGGCCAGGTCGAACACCGCGCGCAGGGAGCGGCCGATGAGGCGCTGGATCTCCTGCGTGCGGCCGCTTTGCTTGCCCTTGGCGGCCTCGCGCGCGCCGCGGGTGTGGGTGGCGCGCGGCAGCATGCCGTACTCGGCCGTGACCCAGCCTTCGCCGCTGCCCTTCTTGTGCGGCGGCACGCGCTCCTCTACCGAGGCGGTGCACAGCACCTGGGTGTCGCCGAAGGCGACGAGCACCGAGCCTTCGGCGTGGCGGGTGTAGCGGCGGACGATGCGCACCGGGCGCAGGGCGTCCGCGGCACGGGCTTGCGTGCGTTCAAACACGGTCATGCTTCTCCAGGGATGGGGTAAGAGTTACTTGTCGGTGCGCCGCCGCTGGGCGGTGCGCCGGATGGCTTCGTTGATCTCGCGGATGGAGCGCTCGATCTCCTCGTCGTCGAAGTCGTCGTGGAATCCGGGCAGTCCTTCGGGCGGCTGGATGGTGGCGGAAAAGGCGACGCTGGTGGAGGGTATGGCCGCCTGCAGCGAGTCCTCGACCGCATCCCACTGCAGTGCCAGCGCGGTGACGTTGTCGGCGCGCGGACCGGCCGCCTGCAGCGCGCGCTCCACCAGCGCGGGAACGGCTTCGGCCAGCGGCTGCGTGGCCGCCAGGGCGTGCGCGATCTGGTCGTCGGCCACGCAGCCCCACAAGCCGTCGGAGCACAGCAGCAGCCGGTCTCCACGCTGCAGCCGCTGCGGTCCGCCGCCGTCCACGACCGGCTTGCCCGGACTGCCCAGGCAGGTGAAGAGCACGTTGCGGTTGCGCCGCGCGGCGCCGTCCGGCGCGAGCGTGCGCGCGAGCTCGGCGTAGGAGTGGTCGCGCGTGCGTGCCAGCAGCTGCCCCTCGCGCAGCAGGTACAGCCGCGAGTCGCCGCAGTGCGCCCAGTAGGCGTGGCGGCCCTGCAGCACCAGGGCCACGATGGTGGTGCGCGGCGTGTCGGACAGGCCGCGTTCGCCGGCGTAGCGCAGCAGCTGCTGGTGCGCCGCCAGCAGCGACTCCTGCAGGAAGCGTTGCGGATCGGGCAGCCGCGGCTGGGCGTCGCGCCGGAAGATGCCGGCCAGGGTTTGCAGCGCCAGCTGCGCCGCGACCTCGCCCTCGGGATGGCCGCCCATGCCGTCGGCCAGGGCGAAGAGGCCCGAGTCGCGCGTGTAGCAGTAGCCCATGCGGTCCTCGTTGCGCGGCCGACCGCCCTTGCGGCTGAGCTGGTAGACGCTGAACTTCATGCTTGCACGACCACCGTGGCTGCCCCGCGCCGTACGGCGGCGCTCACACCTTGCTTCCGGTCTTGAGGTTTTCGATCTGCAGCTTCAGCCGTTCGCTGAAGGACAGCTTGGTGTAGCGGCGCTCGGTCTCGCGGCCGAGCTCCTTCTGCAGCGCGAACACGCTCTGGGGGCGCGAAAGCGGATCGAGCGACATGCACCACTCCGTGACCTCGATGAGGTTGTCGGAATAGATGTTGCGCAGCCGCGAAAGGCTCAGTGCCAGGCGGTCTTTCTCGATGCGCTGCGGCGCGTCGTTGGGCGGGTAGCCCTGCATGCAGGCGTAGATGCAGGCGCCGATGGCGTAGATGTCGGTCCAGGGGCCCAGCGTGCCGTCGCGGCGGTACATCTCGGGCGCGGCGAAACCGGGCGTGTACATCGGACGGATGAAGTCGCCTTCCTTGGCCAGCACCTCGCGCGCGGCGCCGAAGTCCAGCAGCACGGCGCGGTTGTCGTCGGTGATGAAGATGTTCGCGGGCTTGATGTCCAGGTGCAGCATCTTGTGCTGGTGCACGATCCTCAAGCCCCGCAGCACCTCGTCGAACAGGCTGCGGATGGTGGACTCGCGGAACACCTTGTCGCGCTTGAGGTCGCGCGCGGTGACGATGAAGTCCTGCAGCGTGTCGCCCTGCAGGTAATTCATCACCATGTACACGGTCTCGTTTTCTCGGAAGAAATTGAGTACCGAGACCACGCTGGGATGGCTGATCTGCGCGAGCGAGCGCCCCTCCTCGAAGAAGCTCTTGAGTCCCAGGCGATAGAGCGACTGCTTGTCCTGGCGCACGCGCGGCGCGAGCTCGCCGGGGGCGCGTTCGGCCAGCGAGGAGGGCAAATACTCTTTCAGCGCAACGAGATGGCGCTGTGCATCCTCGGCTAGGTACACCACCCCGAAGCCCCCGGCCGCCAGCTTCTTGATGATCTGGTAGCCGCCCACCACGGTGCCGGCTGGCAACGGGGCCGGCTTGGGCTTTGACATAATCGAATTTTGCAATGCGATAAACGCGATGCCAGTTTACAGCATGACCGGTTACGCCAGCGCCAGCGCGGGCGGGTCCACGAATCCGGAAACGGGCGTGGTGGCAGGCACGGCCAGCGTGGAGCTGCGCTCGGTCAACGGCCGCTTCCTGGACCTGAGCCTGAGGCTGCCCGAGGAGCTGCGCTCGCTGGAGCCGGCGCTGCGCGAGCTGGTCAGCGGCGCGTTCAAGCGCGGCAAGATCGAGCTGCGCCTGAGCACCGGGCGCGAGGGCGACGGCGCCTGGCCGCGGCCCACGACCGAGCAGCTGAACCTGCTGTCGCGGCTGGAAAGCACGGTGCAGGGCTGGCTGTCCAAGGCAGCGCCACTGTCGGTGCACGAGGTGCTGCAGTGGTGCCGCAGCGGCGGCGGCAGCGAGCAGCCCGACGAGGTGGTGCTGGAAGCCGCGCGCGCCGCAGTGGAAGGGCTGCGCGAGGCGCGCGAGCGCGAGGGCGCGCGGCTGGTGGCGATCCTGATGGAGCGCGTGCAGCGGCTGCGCGAGCTGGCCGCGCAGGCCGAGCCGCTGGTGCCCCAGGTGGTGCAGCGGCAGCAGCAGCGCTTCCTGGAACGCTGGCGCGAGGCGCTGCAGACGGCGGGCGCCGGGGCGTCGGTGAGCGCGGAGGCACAGGCCGAGCGTGCGCTGGCCGAGGCCGCGGCCTACGCCATCCGCATCGACGTGGCCGAGGAGCTCTCGCGGCTGAAAGCGCACCTCGACGAGATCGAGCGGCTGCTGGACAAGGGCGGCGAGCTGGGCAAGCGGCTGGACTTCCTCATCCAGGAACTGCATCGCGAGGCCAACACGCTGGGCTCGAAGTCCGCGGCGCTGGAGCTCACCGCGGTGTCGGTGGAGATGAAGGTGGCCATCGAGCAGATGCGCGAACAGGTCCAGAACATCGAGTAAGAACCAAGAAGACAGTCGGCAGCACAGGAAGGCACAGGCATGGAAACCCCGGGCAATCTCTTCGTCGTCGCCGCGCCCAGCGGCGCGGGCAAATCCAGCCTCGTCAAGGCGTTGCTGGAGCTGGACTCGCACTTGGCGGTGTCGGTCTCGCACACCACGCGCCCTCCGCGTGGGCAGGAGCAGGACGGGCGCGAGTACCACTTCATCAGCAACGCCCAGTTCGACGCCATGATCGAACACGGCGACTTCTTCGAGTGGGCCGAGGTGCACGGCAACCGCTACGGCACCTCGCGCAACGCCATCGAGACACGGCTGCAGGCCGGCGAGGACGTGGTGTTGGAGATCGACTACCAGGGCGCGCTGCAGATCAAGCAGATCTTCAGCCATGCGGTGCTGATCTTCATCCTGCCGCCGAGCTGGGAAGAGCTGCGCCAGCGCCTGCAGCGCCGCGGCGAGGACCACCCGGAGGTGATCGCGCAGCGCATGATCAACGCCCGGCATGAGGTCGCCCAGGCCCGGCATTTCGACTACGTTATAATCAACGCCCTCTTCGAGACGGCGCTCTTTGATCTGAAGACCGTCGTCCACTCCCAGCGCCTGAAATACGCGTCACAGCAGCGCAGCAAGTCGCAGGTGTTCGCCGCGCTGGACCTGATCTGAACCCCAAAGCTTCCATCTGAAGGACTAGCACGCATGGCCCGCATCACCGTCGAAGACTGCCTCCAGAAGATCCCCAACCGCTTCCAGCTGGTGCTGGCGGCCACGTACCGCGCGCGCATGCTGAGCCAGGGCCACGCTGCCAAGATCGAAAGCAAGAACAAGCCCGGCGTGACGGCGCTGCGCGAGATCGCCGCCGGCGAAGTCGGCGTGGAGATGCTGCGCAAGGTGCCGACCTGATCGTGATCGGCTGACGGTTTTTCCCGTGACGGGCGCCTTGGGCGCCCGTTCTCATTTGGGCCTGCCGCAGATGCGGGGGGCGATGACACGCTAAATTCGCTCCATGGGCATCCGTTCTTTCGCCGCCGATCTCCTGCCTTCCGCGCTGCACCTGGGCTCGCGCGTGCCGTCGCAGCCCGCCTCGCGCCCGGCCGACGTCGCCTCTTTCGCCGCGCTCACCGACAAGCTCGCCTACCTGAGCAAGGCCGACCTGAAGAAGGTGCGCGAGGCCTACAAGTTCGCTGACGAAGCGCATTTGGGCCAGTTCCGTGCCAGCGGCGAGCCCTACATCACGCACCCCATCGCCGTGGCCGGCCTGTGCGCCGACTGGAGGCTCGATGCGCAGGCCATCATGGCCGCGCTCATGCACGACGCGATGGAGGACTGCGGCATCACCAAGCCCGAGCTCATCGAGCGCTTCGGCGCCGCCACGGCGGACCTGGTGGACGGGCTGACCAAGCTCGACAAGCTGCACTTCAGCACGCGCGAGGAGTCTCAGGCCGAGTCTTTCCGCAAGATGCTGCTGGCCATGGCGCGCGACGTGCGCGTCATCCTGATCAAGCTCGCCGACCGGCTGCACAACATGCGCACCATGGCGGCGATGGCGCCGCACAAGCGCGGCCGCATCGCGCGCGAGACGCTGGACATCTACGCGCCCATCGCGCACCGCCTGGGCCTGAACCAGAGCTACCGCGAGCTGCAGGAGCTCAGCTTCCAGTACCTGCACCCCTGGCGCCACGCGGCGCTGTCCAAGGCGGTGCAGCGCGCGCGCGGCTACCGGCGCGACATCGTGGACCGCATCCGCGGCGACGTGGAAAAGGCTTTTGCCGCCGTCAAGCTCCGGGCGAGCATCTCCGGGCGCGAGAAGACCGTCTACTCCATCTACATGAAGATGCGCGAGAAGCACACCGGCTTCGCGCAGGTCAACGACATCTTCGGCTTCCGCGTCGTGGTGCCCGAGCTCTATGACTGCTACCACGCGCTGGGCGTGCTGCACCAGCTCTACAAGCCGGTGCCCGGGCGCTTCAAGGACTACATCGCCATCCCCAAGGCCAACGGCTACCAGTCGCTGCACACCACGCTCGTGAACCCGCTGGGCACGGCGGTGGAGTTCCAGATCCGCACCGAGCCGATGCATGCCGTGGCCGAGAGCGGCATCGCCGCGCACTGGATGTACAAGGTCAAGGACGAGGACGGGCTCAACGAGGCACAGCGCCTGGGCTCGCGCTGGCTGCAGTCGCTGGTGGACATCCAGGACGAAACGCGCGACGCCAGCGAGTTCCTGGAGCACGTCAAGATCGACCTGTTCCCCGACGCGGTCTACGTCTTCACGCCCAAGAGCAAGATCCTGGCGCTGCCGCGCGGCGCCACGCCGGTGGACTTCGCCTACACCATCCACACCAACGTGGGCGACCACACCGTGGCCGCCACCGTCAACGGCGAGCCCGTGGCGCTGCGCACCGAGCTCAAGAGCGGCGACGTGGTGGAAGTCGTCACCGCGCCGGGCGCGCGCCCGAATCCGGCCTGGCTGAACTTCGTGCGCACCGGGCGCGCGCGCTCCAAGATCCGCCACTATCTCAAGAACATGGAGCAGGAGGAGTCGCGGGCGCTGGGCGAGAAGCTGCTGGCGCAGGCGCTGCGCGCCGAAGGGCTGCCGCTGCCGCCGGTCGAGAACCCCGACGAGCAGGCCGCGGCGCTGTGGCAGACGCTCACGCGCTGGAGCGGCAACCGCGGCCCGGCCGAGCTGCTCACCGACATCGGCCTGGGCAAGAAGATCGCCACCATCGTCGCCAAGCGGCTGGCGCAGCTCATGGCCGAGCAGGGCCAGCGCCCCGACGCCGTCACGCTCACAATGGGCCGCTTCGCCGCGCGCGAGGAAGGCTCACCCTCGCAGGGCGTCGTCACCATCGACGGCAACGAAGGCACCTCGGTGCAGCTGGCGCGCTGCTGCCGGCCCATCCCCGGCGACTCCATCGTCGGCTACCTGGGCCGCGGCGAAGGCCTGACGGTGCACACCGCCGAATGCGCCGTGGCGCGGCGGCTGCACGAGCGCGACGCCGAGCACTGGATCCCGGTGGAGTGGGCCGAGGACATCACCCGCCCCTTCGAGGCCGCGGTGCTGGTGCTGGTGCAGAACGGCAAAGGCGTGCTGGCGCGCGTGGCCTCGGCCGTGAGC
Organism: Pseudomonadota bacterium; assembly: GCA_023410975.1. Lineage (GTDB taxonomy): Bacteria > Pseudomonadota > Gammaproteobacteria > Burkholderiales > Burkholderiaceae_C > Azohydromonas. Next base: position 1,759 of record JAEYPG010000702.1, on the reverse strand, counting down.
GCCGCCGAGGCCGACATCACCCACATCGACATGGGCGACGAGCATGGCGGCGACAGCGTGGAGATGCGGCTGCTGCTGAGCGTGCGCGACCGGTTGCACCTGGCCGACGTGCTGCGCACGCTCAAGCGCGCGCCGGCGGTGTTGCGCGCGCAGCGGGTCAAGCCCTGAAGCCTTGTTGAGCCGCAGCGGGCTGCGGCCCGCTCAGCCCGCGCGGCACGGACCGCCGGGCCTCCTCAAGCCTGTCCCGGTTCGGGATAGCGCACTTCCAACACCTCCAGCACCTGCAGCCCACCAGGCGACATGAACTGCACCTCATCACCCTCGCGGGCCTTGAGCAGCGCGCGCGCGATGGGAGCTATCCAGCTCACCTCGCCTTGCAGGCTGTCCACCTCGTCGATGCCCTTGATGGTGATGGTGTGCTCGTCGCCCTGCGCATCGGCGTAGGTAACGGTGGCGCCGAAGAACACCTGGTCCTTGCCGAAGTGCGCCGACGGGTCGGCGACCTCGGCGATGTCCAGCCGCTTGGTCAGGAAGCGGATGCGGCGGTCGATCTCGCGCAGCCGCTTCTTGCCGTACAGGTAGTCGCCGTTCTCCGAGCGGTCGCCGTTCTTGGCGGCCCAGGAGACCACTTCCACCGTCTTGGGCCGCTCCTCGTCGATGAGCTGCAGCAGCTCCGTGCGCAGCCGCGCGTAGCCCTGCGGCGTGATGTAGTTGCGCCCGCCCGGGGGCAGCGGCGGCAGCGCCAAGTCTTCGTCCTCGTCGCCGTCGCTTTCCTTCGTGAATGCCTTGCTCATGGCGCGATTGTGCGTGCGCCGCAGCGCGCCCTCTTCAGCGCGGAAGCGCCGCGCTACCGGCGCACGGCCCCGGTAGCGCGGGCGCGCCGTGCCACTCAGTGCTTCGTGTTGAGCTTGTTGAAGCCCGGCGTCGGTGCGGACAGCGTCGGTCCGCTGGGCATGCCGCTACCGCACAGTGACTGCCATTCGCGCAGTTCCTGCTCCAGCACCTGCTGGCCATCGCGATTGGCCATCTCGATGAGCGCGAACACGTTTCCGTCATCGACCAGTTCGCGTCCCAAGCCCTTCTTGAGCTGGCGGTAGATACCGTCGATGGCGGCGAAGGAAGCCTCGTCGTGGACACCTTTCATGGGAATCTCCTGCGGTTGAGCGTCATGCCCTGGCAGCAAGGTAGGTGCCCGTGGAGATCAAGGACCGCGTGCCCGAACGCGGCCCCGGGAAAGTGGCCAGACAAAGCAAAAGGGCCAGCACTTTCGTGCTGGCCCTTGCTAGTTTGGTGCGGCTGGCAGGATTCGAACCCACGACCCCTTGGTTCGTAGCCAAGTACTCTATCCAACTGAGCTACAGCCGCTGCGAGCCCATCAGTATAACCTGCTTTTTGAAGTTTTCACCACTCAAAGCCGATCATTTTTGTCAGTCTTTTCAGTCGCCAGCGACTGCCAAAACCGTGACACCTGACAGGGCATCAATCAAAAACCGAGATCCGGCGCAGCACCGGTTCCCAGTTGCGTCCCGTCGCTCTTCTTGTTGAGCAGGCAACGGGCTTCTTGTTCTTGCAAGCTTCTCGCGCTTCCACGCGAGGGCTTTTTCTTCTTCACTGACCAGCACTTGCGTACTGGCCTTGTTTTTTCCGAAGAGCCAGCAACCGGTGCTGGCTCTTCGAAACGTTGGTGCGGCTGGCAGGATTCGAACCCACGACCCCTTGGTTCGTAGCCAAGTACTCTATCCAACTGAGCTACAGCCGC
>JAEYPG010000259.1 GCA_023410975.1 Pseudomonadota bacterium | reverse complement strand
CAAGCCCTCGCGTGAGGCCAGGTGCCCCGGGGGCGCGGCGCTTCCCCGGGGCACCTGGCCTTCGCCGGTTCAGAAGACGTGCCGGATGCCGATGACGGCCGTCTTCGCGCGCGGGTTGTTGGGGCCCACCGCGTTGGCTGCCTGCTGTGCCGTGCCGGAGCCGAGCGCATAGGATGAGCCGTTGTGGTTGCCGACCGTGGCGGCCGTGGCATAGAGCGTGGTGCGCTTGGACAGGGCGTGCTCTGCGCCCACGCCGAACCACGTGGCATCGCGGCTGCCCGGGTCAGTGGCGTAGCGGGAGCGGTCGTCGATCCGCGTCACCTGGGCGAACACCGTGGTGGCCCCCAGGGGCACCTTCATGCCGAGGTTGGTCAGCCCGAACTCGCTGGCGCCACCAGCCACGACACCGGCGGCCCGGGCCAGCCCGCCGGTGCAGGACGAGCAGGCATTCTTCTCCCGGGTGTGGCCGGCGTAGAGGCGCAGCGGCCCCAGGTCGTAGCTGCCGCCGACCACGAAGGCCGTGATGTCGCCGCTGCCGCCGGCCCCGTTCTGGCGGGCATAGGCGGCGATCGCGTCCACCGGCCCCTGGCGGTAACGTGCGGCGGCGCTGTAGTGGCGGCCGATCGTCGCGGACCCTTCGCCGAGGGCGCCCAACACCTTGAGCTCAAGGCCGCCGAAAGCGGGTGCGGTGTAGCCGATCGCGTTGTCCACCCGCGCACTGGTTGCCAGCGGCAACAGTTGCTGCGACGTCACCGCGCTTCGCGTCACCGACAGCATGCCGCCGCTGCCCACCCACGAGAACGCATCGACGCCGTTGAGCGCCTGGTAGTAAGGCGTGGGCAGCCGTCCGGCCAGCACCGTGCCGTAAGCCTTGGAGGACAGGCCGACCGAAGCCTCCCGGCCGAAGATGCGCCCGCCCTGGGACAGCACGCCGTCGTCCGCGGTGAAGCCCTGTTCCAGGCGGAAGGTCGCGCTCAGGCCGCCGCCGAGTTCCTCGGTGCCGCGAAAGCCCACGCGGCTGCCCATCGACCCGCCCGACACCTCGCGCACCAGGCCGCCCTTGCCCGAGCTGCTGTACTCGACGCCCACGTCGACCAGCCCGTAGATCGTGACGTTGCTCTGCTGCGCGAAGCTCGAACCGGACCAGGCGCCCGCAGCGCCCAATATCGCCAGGACCAGTTTCAAATTCGTCCGGCTGCTTGCGGATTCGCTTCCCGCATATGTTTTTTGACCCTTTGCAAGGTTTCGAATATTCTTGGTTCGGCGGCCGAAGAATTCGATCCGGGTTTGATATTCCATGGCTGTCTCCTTGCATTTGAAATTCGGCGCCGTGAAATGGACATGGCGCGGCCCATGGGGATGGCAATTCCCCAGCGGATAGAAAATGGAAAATAGGTGCGGAGCCCGTGTGCGCCGCGTTGGCGTGATATGCGCAGCCCGCCGACTGCGAGGGCGCCCGCAGGGCTGCACAGCCCGGAAAAGGCGGGCCGGTTCTGATGGCGGCGGTGGTTACCGCATCAATCGACCTTGATGCCGAAATCCCTGACGATCTTCTCGTACAGCTGGTATTCGCTGCGCACGAGCTCGCCGAATGCCTCCGGGGTACCGGCGCTGGGGAGTTCGCCCTGGTCCTTGAATTTCTTCTGGATGTCCGGCAGCGCCAGCACCGCGGCGATTTCCTTGTTGATCTTGGCCACCACCTCGGGCGGCGTTCCCTTGGGCGCGAAGGTGCCGAACCAGCCCGTGAGCTCGACGCCGGCAACGCCCTGTTCGGTCATCGTCGGCACGTTGGGCAGCAGCGGCGAACGCTCCTTCTCCACGACAGCCAGCGGCACCAGGCGTCCGCTGTCGAGGTAGGGCTTGGCGGCGGTCAGCGAGGTGAAGGACAGGCTGATCTGCCCGCCGAGGAGGTCCGTGAGCGCGGGTGCGGTGCCTCGGTAGGCGATGTGCGTGAGGTCGATGCCTGCGGACTTCTTGTACAGCTCGCCGGCGATGTGCTGCGGCGTGCCCATGCCGGCCGTGCCGAAGGACAGCCCCGGCTTCTTGCGCGCCAACGCCGTGAGCTCCCTGACGTTCTTGACGCCCAGGCCTGCCGTGGGGCTCGTCGCCAGCAGCAGCGTGCTGCGCGTCACCTGGCCCACGGGGACGAGGTCGGTGAGGATGTCCGTGCGCGTCTTCATCAGGTGCGGCGAGATCACCACCGTGTTGGGCGCAAGGAGCAGGGTGTGCCCATCCGCCGCCGCGGCGGCGACGGCGCTGACGGCGAAGGACCCGCCCGCGCCGGCCTTGTTCTCCACCACGACGGGCTGGCCCAGCCGCCCGGTGAGCTTGTCCGCCACGGCCCGGGCCAGCATGTCGGTGCCGGCGCCTGCGGCGAAGCCCACCACGATCGTGACGGGGCGGCGCGGCCATGCGTCGGGCTGCGCCGCGCCCGGCAGCGCCATGGTGGCTGCCAGCGCGCCGATCCAGTACTTCACGTGGCTCCTGTGCCGGGACTGTCGAGTCATGCCTGTCTCCTTCTCTTGGCCATTGGTGTTGCGTTCGGCTGCTGTCGCGGACGGCCGGCACCCCGCCGGTCGTCCCTGGGGATCGGAGGGAGCGGTCAGGCCGCCCGCACCGCGACGTCCATGGCACCGATGCCATCGATTTCGCAGTGCATGAGGTCGCCGGGCCGCACCTGGCCGACGCCCTCGCAGGTGCCCGTCATCACGATGTCGCCGGGCAGCAGCGTGTAGAAGCTGGAGGCCCAGGCGATCTGACGGGCGATGTCCATGATCATGAACTTCGTGTTGGACTGCTGGCGCAGCTCGCCGTTGACGCTGAGCCGGAACGCGAGGTCCTGTGGCCGATCGATTTCGTCGGCTGTCACCAGCCAGGGTCCAAGCACCGCGTAGCTGTCGATCGACTTGCGCATGGATCGGTCCTCGGGGCCGCGCACCACCATGTCCAGCGCGATCGCATAGCCGGCCACGTGCGACAGCGCCTGCGAGACCGCCACGTTTGACGCCGTCTTGCCGATCACCACGCCCAGCTCCATCTCGTGGTCGGTGCGGCGTTCGGGAAAGCGCACCGCAACGCCTTCGCTGCAGCCCACCAGCGCGCTGCTGGCCTTCAGGAACAGTCCCTGTTCCTCGATGCCGCCGCGGTACCGGTCGGTGAAGGTGGCCTTGTCGGCGGCGGCCTCCTCCACGTGCTTGAGGTAGTTGACCGGCACACCGATGATCTTGCTCGGGTGGGCCACTGGGCTCAGCAGCCGCGCCTGGGCCAGGGGCTTGCGCGCGGCCTGCGGCAGCACCCGCTCGATCTCGGTGCGCACGCTCGCCAGGTGGGCGATGAGCGTGTCGCCCTTGGGGCCTGGATAGCGCGCAGGAGGCAGCACGCGCAGCGCCGCGCTCACGTCGCACACCTCGGTGCCGACGACCACGCCCAGGCGGTCGTCGTCAAACCAGCAAATTCTCATGGGATCGTCCTTCCGGGTAAGAGGTACGCGGTGCTCACAGGCGCACGCCGATGCGGGCACCGTCCAGCGTGGCGTGGACCAGCCGACGCGGGGCCAGGCAGTCGCCGATGCGGTACACCTCGCCCTCGATGTCGGGGAAGCTGAGCGGCGCGCTGCCGCACGCGAACACGATGCTGTCCACGGGCGCCGACTCGCTCAGCTGCTTCGTGAACACGTTGCGCAGGGTTGGCACGGGCCCGGCCTTGACCAGCTCGGTCAGCGGCATGAGGCGCACGTTCTTCTCCAGCAGCCGCTTGGTCAGCAGGTGCAGGATCGACCACTCCAGCCCCTGGCCGATGGTCATGTTCTCCGACAGCAGCGTGACCTCCTTGCCCTGGTCGGCCAGGTACAGGGCCGCGAGCACCGGGGGCAGGTTGTCCACCAGGCCGCCCACGACGAGCACCCGCTGGCCGACATCCGGCGGGTTGTCCAGGATGTCGAGCGCGGTGAAGGCGCGCGTGCCTTCGATGCCTTCGAGCTGCGGTATCACGGGCGCCGAGCCGATGGCGACCACGGTGGCATCGGGCTTGAACCGGGCAACGAATTCGGGTGTGGCCTCGGTGTCGAGCAGGACCTCCACGCCCTGCGCCCGGACCTCGCGCGACAGCGTCTCGATCAGCGTGATCATCTCCTTGCGCGACGGGTCCCGCGCCAGGGTGGTGATCTGGCCGCCGAGGCGGCCGCTCTTCTCCACCAGCGTCACGCGATGCCCGCGGGCCGACGCGATGCGCGCCGCCTCCAGGCCGGCCGGGCCGCCGCCGACGACCAGCACGCGCTTGGGCTTGTCGATGAGGCGGACCTTGAGCTCCAGCTCGTGCCCGGCCATCGGGTTGACGGGACAGGCGGAGACGCGGTCCGGGAAGTGGCACTCGTTGACCCCGGCGCACTTGCGCACGTGCTGGGCCTGGCCCTGCGCCATCTTGTTGGGCAGGTGCGGGTCGGCGATGAGGGCGCGTGTCAGGCCGATCATGTCGGCATGGCCGCTGGCGAGGATGCCTTCCATCTGCCAGGGATCGTTGATGCGGCCCGTCACGATCAGCGGCACCGGGCAGGCCTCCTTGATCTTCGCGGCAGCCGGCACGTTGAAGCCCGAGGGGATGAAGCTCGATGCCACGTAGGGTGCGACCACACCCTTCTGCAAGGCGCCGATGGTGCCGGCCGTCACGTTGACGTAGGCCAGCTCGCCGGCCGTGCGGGCCACGATGGCCTTGATGTCTTCGGTGCTGAGCCCGCCCTCGACATCCTGGTAGCCGCTGATGCGCATGCCGATCGGGAAGTCGCTGCCGCACTGGGTCCGGATCTCGTCGATGAGCTCCAGCAGGAAGCGCATGCGCCGGCTGGCGTCGCCGCCGTAGCGGTCGGTGCGGCGGTTGGTGGCGGGCGACAGGAACTGCTCGACCAGGTAGCCGTGCGTGGCGTGGATCTCGGTGCCATCGACGCCGGCCTTCTTGATCCGCAGGGCGGAGCGGCCGAACAGACGCACGATGCGCCGCACCTCGTCGGTCGTGAGCTCGTGCGAGGCCATGCGCACGTGGTCGTCGGCCAGGCCCGAAGGCGAGACCATGGGCTGGAAGGTGTCGGGCAGGCGGATCGCCCCCCGGTTCGCCAGTTGCCCGAAGCAGAAGGCCCCGTGCCGGTGGATGATTTCGGCGCGGCGGCGCAGCCGCGGTACCAGCGTCTCGTCGTAATAGGCGGCGCCTTCCTCGCTCTCGGGGTCGGGCGACGCGTCCGCATCGGCTGCGTAGGCCGGCTCCATCCTGCCGGTGGAGACGAAGTTCAGGCTGGAAACGGTCTCGTGCAGGATGGGGATGCCTACCAGGCCCACGCCGCCGGCCACGCGCTCCTCCAGGTAGGCGAGATAGCGCTCCTCGCTCATCTTCGGGTTGTGCGTCGTCAGCATCAGGCGGTTGCGCACGCGCAGGCCGCCGATGTCGATGGGGCTCAGCGTGCGGTTGAATTCGTTGCTGCTCATGGGTGCTCCTTCCATTGGGTTCCCTGGGGGCGCGCTGCGCGCGGCCAGGATGGGTGTGTTCATGTGCGCGCGTATCGCGCCGCGCGCAGGCGTGGCCCGGCTCAGGCGTCGCCGCGCTGGATTTCTTCGGACAGCAGTCCCAGCCGCCTCAGCACGTCGCGGTCGGACACGGCGAATAGCCGCGCGGCGCCGTCCAGGCTGCGGTGGGAAACCCAGTTGCGCTGGGGCAGCGTGAAGATGTCGCGCGGCCCCCAGGTGATGTGCCTGGAGCCGATCCAGGATTCCCCGTGGCCCTCCACCACCGCGCACACCACGTTGGCGTTGCTGCGCGTGGGCAGGGTCGCGGGGCCCTCGTCGATCTGCAGCATGGTGCTGTCGAGCAGAGGCATCGCGCCGGCCCCGGTCAGCGGGTTGGCATAGCGCACGCGGCGCGTGCCGTCGGTGCCCAAGGGCGCATGCGCCAGCGCCCGCACCGCATCGGCATACGGGTAGCGGAACACGGGCGAGTGCTCGCGCGCGCTGCCGATCTCCTCCGGCACGATGTTCGGCGACGAGAAGGCTGCGTCCTCCACCGTCTGCGGCATGGTGGCGATGGGGCCGGGCTCGAACACCACCGTGCCGAGGTAGGCGTGCAGTGGCACGTCCAGCACGTCGAGCCACAGCACGGGCTCGCTGCCGTCGTGCCGGTGCTGGTGCCAGCACCAGCCCGGCGTGAGGATCAGGTCGCCGAACTCCATCGGGCAGGGCTTGCCGTCCACGATCGTCACCGCGCCCTGGCCCTCCAGCATGAAGCGCAGCGCGTTCATGGTGTGGCGGTGCGGGCGCGCCGTCTCGCCGGG
>JAEYPG010000243.1 GCA_023410975.1 Pseudomonadota bacterium | reverse complement strand
ACCTTCAGTAGAGTCTTTTGACGCCAAGATGCGTGTGCATGGCTCCGGGCGCAGGCATTGCCGGTGCCGCTTTCGCTGTGGTCGGCAGCGTCCTGGGCACAGCCAAGCCTGATCAAGCCCCCCTGCCGGTACGGCCCGAGGTCCCGATGAACGTCACCACCGTCATGCTCTTCGACGAGCAGCGCGACACACTGATGGCCGCGGCCACGAGCGCCCGGGAGCAGGCCAGGATGTGCGCCATGAGCCTACGCCTGCTGCCCGCGCTGCAAGCCGAGTACCGCGCCCGCGCCGCCGCGCTGGGCAACGCCATCGCGGCGCTGGACGTCAACGCGCAGCCGGGCAACCTGGCCACGCAGCTGCGCGAGCTCCAAGAGCAGCACGCGCTGCTGCAGCGCCAGCTCGACGAGGAGAAGGCCCGCGGCGACACGCTGGCCGCCGCGCTGTGCAACGCGCTGGAGCGGCTGGGAGCTGCTGATGGAAGGACTAAAGCCGGCGCGGCTCCGTCCCCGCTCTCAAGCTCCTGATCTTGGAGTAGTGTTCAGCCCAGGAGTGCCAGGAGCCTCTCGGCCTCACGCCCGGCGTTGGGCAGGTGCGTCCGCACCCAGCCTACCCGTTCCTCGGCGTCAAGGAGTTCAGGCTCGGCCAGCAATGCATCAATGGCCGCGCCGAGATACTCGTCGGGAGCTTCCTGGAGCAGTAGCGCGCGGGCCTGCGGTGCCAGCTCGCTGTCTGAACCCAGCAGCTGTGTGGTCAGGCCAGGTGCACAGACCCACAGGTGTCGCACGGCAAACGAGTTAAGCATGCGCCGGTCGAAGTCGGCATCCGGGCCCGGGCTGAGCTGCAGCCAGCGCACGAGCGCGGGAGCCGCCTCCGGTCCGAACCTTCCGAAGAAGCCGTCGTCCCGCATCCGGGAATGACGCAGCAGCTCCGGTGCCTGCTGCACCACGTGCTCTAGCAGCGCCGCACGTAGTCGCGCAGGCAGCGCGAAAGCCCACTCCAGCACGTACGTCACGTCTGCGCTGTCCAGTTCGGCCAGGAACTGAGCAGGCGTTCGCGCAAGGCGTTCCAGCAGCCAGCGCCACAAGGGCGAGACGACCAACAGCAAGTGTCCGTTCGTGTCCTGGGCTCGCGCATGCCGTACGAAGGACGGCCACAGCCGGCCTGCCGCGGCTTCGCCTGCACGATCGAAACGCTCCAGTAGCAGCGCAACCATTGCACCCTTGTCTGCTGCCAAGCCTTGCCACCAGGCTGCCTGTGCCGGCCAGGTGCCATGCGCGGCCCGTGACAGCAGCCCCATGTGCAGCAGCGGCGGCACCAACGGCGGCGGCTGGTCCAGGTCCTTGAGCCACTCATCGGCCACGCGCAGCAGGCGGTGCCACGCCGTGAATGCCGCACCGGAGTCGGCTTCTGGCGGCGTCATCCCCATCAGCCACCACGGCGGGTCCGACAGTGCGTCGCCCCAGCCCGGGAACTGCCACCCGGCCGGCACGCAAGCAGGCGCGGGCCGCAGCAGGCTCCAGGCCCAGCAGCCGGCAATCCACAGCAGCCGGTCTTCGTCGCCATCGCATGGCCGAGACCAGGGAGTGGCCACGTCGCTGGCATCAGACCATTCGAGCCTGCCCACCACCGCGGCCGCGATCGGCAGCGGCGACCCGGGCACTGCCTGCCCGTCGGCAATGCGCCGACCGACAGCCAGGAACAGTGCCTCCGAGGCTGCGATGCCGACCGCCGGGTCTTGAGGCTCCTGCCGCAGCCGTGCCGCAACCTGCTGCAGGGCGTGCGGGGGCAAGGCGTCGAGCGCCGCGTCCACCAGCGGCCGGCGTCCGGCGTCGTAGCAGTCCAGCGCCCATGCCGCGAGCGGCCCGTCCACCATGCGCTGCAGCAACAGATCGCGCACCGCCAGACGCGCCAGCGTGCCGTGCGTGAAATCCAGTCCTGCCGCGCCCGCAGCCCGAAGCAGTCCCGTGGCCATCAACGCATCCGGGTCGCCCGCCTCGGCCAACGCGGCTACCAAGCGCTTGGAGCTTGACTTGGCCTTGGCACTGCCTTCCAGGTCGGCACGCCCCGGCGGGGCCCGGCCCAGGTGGTCGAGCGCCAGCCAGCTTGGCAGCGGCATCGGCCCCTGCCAGGGCCGGTCGCGGCAGTCCCAGCGTGCCGCCACCAGCCGCGCCAGATGGACTTCCCTGGCGGCCGGGCCCATGTCGCCGAACAGCGACTGGGCCAGCTTGTGCCCGGCATCGCGCTCTTCGGGCGCGGGCAGCCGGCGCTCCGAGAGGCGGTGCATGACCTGTGCGATCTGCAGCACGTCCGAGGTTGCCGGCAGCCACTGTGCCTCGGGGTCGAAACGCTGCAGCCAGTCGAGCAGGTAGCCGGCGTCGAAGCTCGTCGTGTCGACCGCCACCCGGTTGAGCCGGTCCCCGATCCAGCGCAGCAGCCGCGCGCGCCAGTCCGGCTGCAGCTGCCACGTCCATCTGCACAAGTCGCCGGCGTTGTCCTGCGCTTCGAGGTCCAGCAGACGACGTTGCTCACCACGGGCCGTCAGCCGCTCCCAGCTCAGATAGGACAGGGTTGGCAACGGCTTGCCGGTCGTCGCCGGCATGAACGGGGCGACGACGAGCAGCCCTGCGGCGTGCGGCCGGCGCGACAGGGCCACGAGGTCTGCATGCCCGTCACTGGCCTCAACGCAGGCCACCAGCGGTCTCGGATCGCGCAGCCGTTGGACCGCTTCGGACAGGCTGTGCAGCGACACAACCTCGTGCCGGCCGGCAGCCGCCAGTCGGGCCACGAGCAGCCGACGCTCCAAGTCGTCCGCGACATGCAGCCAGTCCATTTCGTGTGGAAGCCGCCAGTCCATGCCCGAAGCGTCCCCCAGCCATCGGTCCAGACCTTCGCCACCCGCGGATCGATCGGAAGGCGCGACCCGGACGGCGTGGGCAACCACGTACGGCGCTCCCTGGCGCAAGTCCAGCGCGCCCAGTCCCGGGAACTCCCGGAAGACGAATTCGTGCGGCCGACTGCGCCCCTCCAGCCCCAGGTCGGCCAGCGACACCTCCAGCAGTCGGGCCAGGGCCTGGGCCAGTGGAGCACGCTTGAGCCACCACGCCGTTTCGCCCTTGTCCAGCAGACCGATCTTGGCGCTCAGGGAACGCCACTGCAGGTTCCCCGGCTCGGACAGTTCGCGGTGCAGGCTTTGCGCCAGCGCATCGAAGGATCGGTACTTCCCGAAACCGGGTGTGGACTTCACGAGGTTGGTCATGAGGGACGAGCGTGCCGAAGCGAGAAGGTCGAGTTCCATCCGAGTGCAACGACAATGCAACGATGCAGTTCCGTTGTTTTGATAGTTGCATGCACCAGTCAATAACCGAACACTGCATTGGTGGGCAAATGTGCCCGCGCGGCCCGGGCCCCGAAAACCGGCCTGTCTCTTCCACTGACCGCAGGAGCGCACATGCACACCAACCGGCGAGAGATCCAGGCCATCACCGAGGCCGTCGACGTCCACGACTTCGTCAGCGCGGACCTGATCCGGGCGTCGTATCGCAGCGACGATTTCCCGCAGGACTGGTCGCAGCAGGCGCGCGAGCGTTCACTGCGCCGCTATGCCCAGTGGCTGCGACTGAAGCAACTGCATCCGGCGCGTCGCCTGGCACCCACGCGCGACATCGACCTGTTCTGGCATCTGCACATGCTCTCGCCCGTGGCCTACCACCGCGACTGCATGCGGTTGTTCGGCCGTCTCATGGATCACGACGGCGGCTTCGGCAAGGGTGAAGGAGAAATGGAGGAGATCAAGACGGTGTTCCTGGCCACCGGGGCACTGTGGGAGGACGCCTACGGCGAGCCTTACGGCGAGGACGGCACCCGGGTGCGCGACCTGGGAGCCACGAACTGCTGGCATGACTGCCAGAACCGCTGCTGGCATGCCTGCTCCAGCAAGTGACGATGGTTGCCGCAATGGAGGAAATCGTCCAGGGACTGCATGGCGCGGGCTACGTCCATGTTCCCGGTCCCATGACGCTCAACGAGTTCAATGACCTTTCGCAGCGGCTCGGTTACGTGGTTGCGAGAGAGCGCATCGCGCTGCGCGAACGTGCTCACGCTTATGTCGCCAAGCCAGGGGTTGTGCCGTTGCACACCGACCAGCCGCAGGTCGAGGTGATCGGCTGGTGGTGTCTGCGCCAGGACGCCAATGACGGCGCATCGCATCTGCTCGATGGGATCGATGTGGTCAAGCGCCTTGAGGACAGTACCGTGGCGTCGCTTCGGCGCACGCGCCTGGCCTGCCCGGCGGTGGCCGGCGGGCCACCGCGCACGGCCGTTTCTGTACTACGCCACGAGGACGGCCGCGACAAGCTGTTCTGCTCGCCGTGGCTGGAGCCGGTAGGCGGCGACGAGGCCAGCCACATGGCCCTGCGCCAGCTGTGGCATGCGGTGGGACTCGCCGCGGCCGAGCGCCTCGTGCAGATTCGCCTCGCCCCTGGCGATGCGCTGTTCATCGACAACCAACGCATGCTCCATGGCCGAGACGCGATCGCCTCCGACAGCCGTCGGGCGCTGCACCGCGTCTGGATCATCGATCCGGCGCGTGAAGACTGATTCGAGGTGACCAGCCGCGACGCTGCCTGCGAGCCGATATGCGAGGTGCGGCACCATCGGCGAGTAAACAATGGGCAGCAGGTCGCGTGGCAGCGATGCCGCTTGTCTGGCGACGGCTGCACGCAAGCGGCATCAAGCCAGCATCTTGGCGAAGGCGCCGCGAGCCCCGTGCTCGCTGGCGCAAGAAAAACCTGGAGGGAGGGACCATGAAAACGGCACTGTTCATCGATTTCGACAACGTCTATTCGGGGCTGCGCAAGCTGGGCCCCGCCTACGCCGACGCGTTCGCAGGAGACCCGCTGCGCTGGATGGCCTGGATCACGGGCAAGCTGTGCAGCCCGGCTGACGCTGCGCCCGAGGCCAAGCGGCGCATCCTCGTGAGGCGCTGCTATCTCAACCCCATCATGTACCAGCGCTTCCGGCTGGGGTTCAGCCGCGCGGGCTTCGAGATCGTGGACTGCCCCCCGATGACGCAGCAGGGCAAGACCAGCACCGACATCCACATGGTGCTGGACATCGTGGACGTGCTGCAGAGCGCCACCCGCTACGACGAGTTCATCGTGTTCTCAGGCGATGCGGACTTCACGCCGGTGCTGCGCAAGTTGCGCCGCGACGACCGGCGCACCACGATCTTTGCCGCGGGTGCGACGTCGGCTTCCTACGACGCTTCGGCGGACCTGATCATCGACTTGGAGGCCTTTATCAACGAGGCTCTGGGTTTCGAAGACGAGGAGCCGGGGGCAGACAGCGCCCCGGACAACGAAGGACTGATGGCACAGGCCGAGGCGCTGGTGTGGAAGCTGGTCGAGCAGACACAGGGGCCGCTGTCACTGCCCGTGCTGACCAAGGCGCTGGCCACCCAGGTTCCCGGCCTGGCGGACTCCGGCTGGGCCGGCCGCGGCAATTTCACGGCGCTGCTCAAGGAGTTGCCGCTGGGCCCACTGCGCATCGACAAGGAAGCCAACGCACTGCTCGATTCGCGGCGGCAGCAACAGCGCGAGCGCGAGGCATCCCAGTCCTCTAAGAGCCGGGCAGACACGGCCAAGGACGCCTCCAAGGTCATGCCATCGGATGTGCGCGGACAGATAGAGCAATTCATCATCGCGGAAGTCGCCGCGTCGGAGCGTCCCGTGGCCGTGGTACGGCTGGCGCATCAGGTGCACCAGCGCTTTATCGGCACCGAGGGCAACTGGCTGGGACATGGAAGCTGGAAGCGACTGCTGGAGACGCTGCAGCTGGGTAACGTCAAGATCATATGGATGCAGCTGGGCGGCTATGCGCTGGATCCGGCGCGACACTCACTGGACTTCGCCAACACACCGGTGGCCGTGGACAGGGACGATCCACGGCAGGACCCGCGCTGGACACAGGTCGAGCCGCTGATCCAGGCCGCAGGATTTCCGGTGATGGCGGGCCACCAGTACCGTGCCGTGCTGGAGTCGATGGCCCAGGCGTTGCAGGACAAGCCGTTCTCGCTCACCAACGTGACGCGCAAGGCTCGCGACCTGTGTGCCGAGCGCCAGGTACCAGTGCCGCGCTCGGACGTCAATGCGCTGCTGCGCGCGCTGCTCTTCAACGGCTTCGATCCCTCCCGCAGCAAGGGCACGGTCGAGGATCTCGTGTCGATGGCCTGCGACGTGGCGGCGGCAGCGTGCAGCCGTGAAGGGCTCGACATTGGCGAGGACGGGCGGCAGCTTCTGCGCAGCTGGCTCGTGATCCCGGCCGTTTGCGTGGACTCCGCGTCAGCCGACGACGCAAGGCCGTGAACGGGAAGCTGTCGAGACAGCATGGCCGCTCTCCCGTGAACGCGCATGGGCAGCCGAGATGGTGCAGCGCGTGCATTCCGGCAAGCGGGTGCCGGAGTACAACCTGCGGCTGGCACTCGACGCTCTCAAGCGATCAAGCGCGTTGTTCTGAGCGGCGTTACCGGCTCGGGCGGCTCCTGCGCTTGGCAGCGCAGGACCGGGCTTTCGTGCTTCGCATCGAGCCCCCGTGCCGGGTGTCACGACCCTTCGGGCTTCAATCCCTGCAGCCTTGCGCGGCGGCCTGGCGGCCGCCGCTGCGCGCTTCGCCCGCCCTCTTGGGGGACGGGCTGACGCTCACCCCCCGCCGCGCTGGCGCTTGGCATCCCCCCTGAATACCGCCAACCAGGCTGCGCCTGATCGGCCTACGCGCCGGCTCACACCGGCGCTGCCATGGACTGACACGAAGACCCTTTGCGCCGGGCCGCCACCGCGCCCACCACGCCCAGCCCCGCCAGCAGCAGCATCCATTCCGCTGGCTCGGGCACCGGCGTCATCAGGAAGGGACGGAGCTGGCCGCTGTCGAGGAACAAGGCCGAACCGATGATTTGCCCACGGTCGTTGATCGCCGTGGCATCTCTGAGCCGCCAGTGCGCCGCGACCTCGTTCGGGATCAGGTCGTTGAGATAGATCAGTTCCCCGTCGCGGAGCAACACCGCCTCCGTTTCACCACGGCCGCCATAGCCCACGATCCAGCCGTGATTGTTGATGTCGCGGGCGATGTTCACTCCCGGCAGCGGGGTCATGACGCCATCGCTATAGAGGTAGCCAATGGTGTCGGGAGAGCTGGCGGTGAAGGAGTGACCTACCGCTTGGCCGGCATCGTTGATGCCGTAGGCATAACTGTAAGGGCCACCCAGCGTGGGCAGCACGGTGGCTCGGGTACCGTCATGCACGAAGCCCAGGTATTCACCTTCGATGTGTCCTGGCTGCTCGAACTGGCCGGCCACAACGCCGTGCTCGTTGATGTCCCAGGGCGTGACGCCCCTGTTGCTAGGCATCTCCAGGTAGCGGCTGACATTGCCGTCATAGACAAAGCCCTGGTCGAAGTCGGAGAACTGGGGCCTCATGGTGCCTGTGACCTGCCCTTGGTTGTTGATTGCCACGGCCACGCCGTCGCTGACAGCACTGCCGAGGGTGGTACGCAGATCGATCATCTGGCCGTCGCGCCACAGCCAGGCCCGGTTGCGGTCCAGCCCTTGGCCGATAAGGTCGCCGCGGTCGTTGATGCCGTGCAGGAAACGAAAGCGGTCTGCGACGCTGGTGAAAGTGCCCTGGCTGTAGATGGACGGGTTGACCTCTGTGAAAAAGGACGTGGCGGCGTTGAGGGCTACTTCTCCCTTGTTGTTCAGCCCGACCGCCTCGAGCAGTGCGTACTCGGGCAAGTCGATGCCCTCGAAGCGGTACTTCAACGCCGCCGGCGCGGCGGCTGCACCGGCTGGCGCCAACGCTGTGCCCAGGACGCATAGCCCAAGCAAGGACGCCAGCACGCCAGCACGCACCCGGACATGAGGAATCAATTCCATGCTGCTTCTCCTCGTACATCGACGAAACGGCCTCAACGGGCTTGTCCCGAGGCCGGGCACGTATCTGAGCAGCGGTCCAAGAGGCGAATCAGCAACGACGGGTATGCATGGCAACAAAGCCTCGGAGGCTCGGCAGCAACGGATGCCGACCAATCCGCACAGCGCCAACGAGTGATGCCCTTCGTGTCCATGGCGGGCCAACCGTGAGCGGCCGCCCTGAGGCGCCTGTCGCAGTGGCCTTGCCATCCGAACGGCGCCGTTATCGGCAAGTCTTGGCGACGATGGCGCCGCGATGCTGCTCGCACTGGACTTGCGCGTCGAGCTCGCGGCGGCCTTCCAGATCCGGGTCCGCGGTTCGGCGCACTTCGTGTGCGCCATCGGTGAGTTAGGAGACAGCCCACTTCAAGCGGTCAAGCTATTTTTTCCCAAAGTTAAGGGCACTAATCCAAGGGATCATCAGCTTCTGAGCTTCAGGACCAGCTGGCCCAGATCGTCCAGGGCGGGCACGCTGGCCAGGACCGTCAAGGCCAGCGCCAGCGGCACCGTGGCGGCATAGCCCAGCTGCTTGAAGCCCAGCGCGCCGAACATGCCGCCCATGAAGAAGCACACCGCCAGCAGCCCCAGGACCTTCAGGCGTGCTCGATCCGCGCGCACGCGCGGCGCATCGGCCGCACACGGCGAATTCCAGTACGCCAACTTGCCCAGCTCGATGCCCAGGTCGGTCACGAGGCCCGTGACATGCGTCGTGCGAATCTCCGCTCGGGACAGCTTGGTGATGAGGGCGTTCTGCAGTCCCATGATGAAGCTCAACAGCATGACGGTGAGCGGCACGAACAGGCCGTCAATCCGTGCCAGTTGCTCGCCCAGGGCGCCGAAGCCCAGCAGCAGCACGGCCTCAAGCATCAGCGGCAGAGCAAACTCGCTGTGCATGTGGTGGCGCCGCGTCAGGTTCACCAGGATGGCGGTGCAGGCCGCACCGGACACGAAGGACAGCAGCGCGCCTAGTCCGGCCAGGTATTGGCGCAGCTCGCCCAGCGCGAGGTGATCGGCCATCGCCGACACGATGCCGGTCATGTGCGAGGTGTACTGGTGCACCGCCAGGAAACCACCCGCATTGGCTGCGCCGGCGACGAAGGCCAGTACCAGCCCGAGCTGGCGGTTGGCATCCGCGCTGCGTTCTCGTCCCGTCAACTTCCTGGAGTACCGGATCGGCATAGCTTCCTGCCTCGACCAGCGCGGAGCGACCGCCGCCGCAGGCAAACGGTCAGGACCGGCAAAACGTAAATTGTATGTGTATTGTATTATAATAATATACACATCAAATGTGCCTCCAATCCAAACCACCATGGAACAGAAGACGGCGCGCCTGACCGTGCTTATCGACCCAGCCAAGAAGCGCGCCTTTGAACAGCTGTGCGCACAGCAGGACAAGACGCCGTCGCAGGTGGTGCGTCAGCTCATCCGGGATTACCTGAAGGACCATGGCGTGGCGTGGCAGCCAAGTGGCGCGGACGCCAGCACTGCCGATGACGTGGAACGCTGAGCCCTCGGCCGGTTCTGGACGTGGGGTGTCAATGCTGTCGGCAGCGGCGTGAACGTCGTCTAAAGCCACCGGCCTGAACATCGACAGCAGCCAGGCCCGGGCTGGACGACGAGGAAGGAACGGGCCATCGATTGAGCAGGCGCGATGGCAGTTCGCGGCTCCTTGCGCAAGGGCATCTGGCCGGTCCCGGCTATCCCGGGTGAAGCTGTGGGCGACGGCGTACGGCCGTCAAGCGCTGGGACAGCACCAGCGCTCTACCTTGGCAGGATCGGGGTGGGCCACGGAAACCCGCTCAAGCTCGCCTGCCGGCGTCAGCAGGTCCACCGCAACCAGTCCGCCAGCCGCGGAATGAAAACGGCTGCGAGGTCGCGCAATGGCGCCTGGTAGTGTCGGCGCCGACTTAAATCTGAGCCACCGTGCCGACTGAACTTTGAGCCAGGGGCGGAAGCCGGTTTTTGAAGGCCGGCTGTGGATAAGTGTAGGTCCAAGCTCTGGTGTTTGACCTCCTGGGGG
>JAEYPG010000216.1 GCA_023410975.1 Pseudomonadota bacterium | reverse complement strand
CCGCAGTGCTTGCCAACTGCGGCCCTGCCCGTCGCCGTAGAGCTCACCGGCGAAAGCCGGGCTCGCGGGCGCCTCGGCGCCGGGCAGCGGCGCCAGCTCAGCGGCGTTGCGCAGCCCGGCGAGCCGGTCCACGCGCAGCGCGCAGTGCAATCCCAGCGTGGGGTTCAGCGCCACCAGGCGCGAGGTGTCGGGATGGGGCGCGCCGGCGGCACGCAGGCCCAGGAAGGCCGCCAGGTCCACCACGCCGTGCAGGTGGCCGCGCAGGTTGAGCACGCCTTCGAACCAGGGCTGCGCATGCGGCAGCGGCAGCAACGGCGGCACATGCGCGTGCTCGACGATCTCGCCGGCCTCCTGCAGCGGCAACAGCAGCCGCACGCCGGCGCATTCCACCGCCAGCCAGGCCGGCGCCTGGCCCGCAGGCGCCGGCTGCACTTGCTGCGCCAGCCGGGCCTGCAGCTCCTTGAGGGCGTCCTTGCGAGCCATGGACGGCTGCGGCGGCGACACCGGAGACTCAGCCCAGCGCCCGGATCTTGGCGAGCAGCTCGGCCGAGTCCACGGGCTTGACCACGTAGTCGCGCGCGCCCTGGCGCATGCCCCAGACCTTGTCGGTCGTCTGCCCCTTGCTGCTGCAGATGATCACCGGCAGGTCGGCGTAGCGCTCGTCGCGCGTGATGGTGCGCGTGAGCTGGAAGCCGTTGGCCCCGGGCAGCACCACGTCCATGAGGATCAGGTCGGGCTTGTCCTCGGCTAAGCTTGTGAGTGCCTGCTGACCGTTCTCGGCCGTGCGAACGCTGTAGCCGGCCTTGCGCAGCATCTCGCCGATGTGATGCAACTCGGTGCGCGAGTCATCCACCAGCAGGATCTTTTGAATCGGCATCGGGAGTCCTTGGGCCGCGCGAGGTTGGGCGCGGCAACGCGATACGGTAACGCCTTCAGCCGACGACCGGACCGTAGCGCGCGACAGCCTGCAGCAGCTGGTCCTTGGTGAAGGGCTTGGTCAAGTGATCCTGCGCACCCGCCAGGCGTGCGCGGGCACGGTCGAACAGACCGTCCTTGGAAGTGAGCATGACCACCGGCACCTGCGCGAAGCGGGGGTTGCGCCGCAGCAGCGCGCAGGTCTGGTAGCCGTCGAGCCGCGGCATGAGGATGTCGCAGAAGATGAGCGCGGGCTCGAACTCGTCGATGAGCGCCAGGGCATCGAAGCCGTCCTCGGCCAGCAGCACCTCGTGGCCGCCCTGGTGCAGGAAGATCTCGGCACTGCGGCGGATGGTGTGGCTGTCGTCGATCACCAGCACCTTCAGCGGCACGGCCGCTGCGGCGGGGTCGAAAGCTGAAGCCGGGACGGTTTCGTCTTCAATCATGGGAGGTTGCCGTCCGCCAAGGCCGGGCGCTGCGCAAGCGTGCGGATCAGCTCAGAGCTGCACCATCTCGAAGTCTTCCTTGCGCGCGCCGCACTCGGGGCAGGTCCAGTTCATGGGCACGTCTTCCCAACGGGTGCCGGGCGCAATGTCGTGTTCGGGGTCGCCCGCGGCTTCGTCATAGATCCAGCCGCAGATGAGGCACATCCAGGTTCGAGGTTCGCTCACTTGGTATTGTCAATCACTACAATCGACGGGCATTGTAGCCACGGCCCCTGGGAGCCCACCGCGGCATCCGGCCGGGCTGAACATGCCTCTTTTCACAGTCCTGCGCCCGCGCGCAGCAGCAACATCGGCGCAGCGCCGCAGGACCTTCAGGACCACCCATGAACCCCGACTCCAATCCCGCCGCCGTCTCCGACGAAGCGGCGCAGGAAGCCGCTGCGCCCGCCTGCGTGATGAGCTTCAACGCTGCCGACGCCAGCGGTGCCGGCGGCGTGGCCGGTGACGTGGCCACCATCGCCGCCATGGGCGCGCACGCGCTGCCGGTGACCACCGCCATCCTCATGCGCGACACGGCCGAGATCTTCGACCACCACGAGCTCGACGCCGAGGTGGTGACGGAGCAGGCGCGCTCGATCCTGGAGGACGTGACGATCTCCGCCTGGAAGGTGGGTTTCCTGGGCTCGGCCGAGGTGGTGGCGGCGGTGGCCGAGATCCTGTCCGACTACCCCGACGTGCCGCTGGTGGCCTACATGCCCAGCCTCTCCTGGATCGAGGAGGAGGACAAGCGCGAGCCCTACCTCGACGCCTTCCGCGAGCTGATCCTGCCGGCCACCGAGGTGCTCGTGGGCGGCCACCAGACGCTCGCCGACTTCCTGCTGCCCGACTGGGACAGCGAGCGCCCGCCCTCCGCGCGCGAGCTCGCGGTGGCCGCGGCCGAGCACGGCGCGCGCTTCGTGCTGGTCACGGGCGTGCACCTGCAGTCGCGCGGCGGCGAGCAGTACCTGGACAACGTGCTGGCCTCGCCGCAGGCCGCGCTCACGGGCGAGAAGTTCGAGCGCTTCGACACCGCCTTCGTGGGTGCCGGCGACACGCTCTCCGCGGCGCTGGCCTCGCTGCTGTCCGCGGGCACCGAGCTGCAGGCGGCCGTGGGCGAGGCCCTGGCCTTCCTCGACCAGAGCCTGGACTCGGGCTTCCGCCCCGGCATGGGCAACGTCGTGCCCGACCGCTTCTTCTGGGCCCTGCCCCCGGAAGAGGAAGGTGCCGAGGGCCAGCTCATGGAGCCGCCGGCCGAGACCGGCCCCGCCAACGGCAACGACAACAACAAGGGAGGCTCGCGCCGTGTCCACTGACAAGAACAGCAACACCACCAACGCCGCGCTGTTCGAGCGTGCGCAGGCCGTCATCCCCGGCGGCGTGAACTCGCCCGTGCGCGCCTTCCGCGCCGTGGGCGGCACGCCGCGCTTCATCCGCCGCGCCGAAGGCGCCTACATGGTCGATGCCGAGGGGCAGCGCTACATCGACTACATCGGCTCCTGGGGTCCGATGATCCTGGGCCACGGCCACCCCGCCGTGCTCGAAGCCGTGCAGCGCGCCGCCACCGAGGGTTTCAGTTTTGGCGCCCCGACCGAAAGAGAAATCGAGTTGGTTGAGGCGATCATCGAGCAGGTGCCCAGCGTCGAGCAATTGCGCCTGGTCAGCTCCGGTACCGAAGCCGCGATGAGCGCGATCCGCCTGGCCCGCGGCGCCACCGGCCGCTCGCTGCTGATCAAGTTCGAGGGCTGCTACCACGGCCATGCCGATGCGCTGCTGGTGAAGGCGGGCTCGGGGCTGGCGACCTTCGGCCATCCCACCAGCGCCGGCGTGCCGGCCGAGGTGGTGCAGCACACGATGGTGCTCGAATACAACAACCTGGAGCAGCTCGAAGAAGCCTTCGCGCTGCAGGGCGCGGAGATCGCCTGCGTGATGGTGGAGCCCATCGCCGGCAACATGAACTTCGTGCGCGCCAGCCTGCCCTTCATGACGCGGCTGCGCGAGCTGTGCACGCAGCACGGCGCGCTGCTGGTGTTCGACGAGGTGATGAGCGGCTTCCGCGTGGCGCTGGGCAGCGCGCAGTCGATCTACGCCAAGCTGATCCCGGGCTTCAAGCCGGACGTGAGCGTGTTCGGCAAGGTCATCGGCGGCGGCATGCCGCTGGCGGCCTTCGGCGCGAGCCGCCAGGTCATGCAGCACCTGGCCCCGCTGGGCCCGGTCTACCAGGCCGGCACGCTCAGTGGCAACCCGGTGGCCACCGCCTGCGGCCTGGCCACGCTGCGCGAGATCGCCAAGCCCGGCTTCTTCGAGGCGCTGGCCGCCAAGACCAAGCGGCTGGTGGACGGCCTGCAGGCCATCGGCCGCGAAGTCGGCGAGCCGCTGGCGGGCGACTGCGAGGGCGGCATGTTCGGCTTCTTCTTCGCCGAGTCGCTGCCGCAGAACTACAAGGCCGTGATGGCCGGCGGCACCGAGCGCTTCAACCGCTTCTTCCACGCCATGCTCGACCGCGGCGTGTACCTGGCGCCGGCGATGTACGAGGCCGGCTTCGTCAGCGCCGCGCACAGCGACGCCGACATCGACGCCACGCTCGAAGCGGCCCGCGCCGCGCTGCGCGCGGCCTGATCCGTCTCAAGCCGCCCGGCCGTCAGGGCCGGGCTCAAACCGCCTTGGGGCGGCTTCTAGAATCCGGGCGATGCACATCCACATCCTGGGCATCTGCGGCACGTTCATGGGCGGACTGGCGGCGCTGGCGCGCGAAGCCGGGCATCGCGTGACGGGCTGCGACGCCAACGTCTATCCGCCCATGAGCGACCAGCTGCGCGCTCTGGGCATCGATCTCATCGAGGGCTTCAGCCCTGACCAGCTCGCGCTCAAGCCGGACGTCTTCGTCATCGGCAACGTGGTCAGCCGCGGCAACGCGCTCATGGAAGCCATCCTCGACGCCGGCCTGCCCTACACCAGCGGGCCGCAGTGGCTGGCGCAGGAGGTGCTGCAGGGCCGCCACGTGCTGGCCGTGGCCGGCACGCACGGCAAGACCACGACGACCTCCATGCTGGCGTGGGTCCTGGAGCACGCCGGGCTGCAGCCGGGCTTCCTGGTGGGTGGCGTGCCGATGAACTTCGGCGTCTCGGCGCGGCTGGGTGCGGGCAAGAGCTTCGTGATCGAGGCCGACGAGTACGACACCGCCTTCTTCGACAAGCGCAGCAAGTTCGTCCACTACCGCCCGCGCACCGCCGTGCTCAACAACCTGGAGTACGACCACGCGGACATCTTCCCCAGCCTCGAAGCCATCGAGACGCAGTTCCACCACCTCGTGCGCACCGTGCCTTCTTCGGGCCGCCTGGTGGTCAACGCGCGCGAGGAGGCGCTGCAGCGCGTGCTGGCCAAGGGCTGCTGGAGCGAGGTGCAGCGTTTCGGCACGCGCAAGGAAGAGCCCGGCACGCTGCGCGCGCGGGGCGAGCCGCATGCCTTCGACGTGCTGCGCGGCGGGCTGAAGATCGCGCGCGTGGAGTGGGGCCTGCTGGGCGAGCACAACCAGCTCAACGCGCTGGCGGCGCTGGCCGCGGCCGAGCACGCGGGCGTGGCGCCGGAGCTCGCGGCCGAGGCGCTGGGCCGCTTCGAGAACGTGCGCCGCCGCCTGGAGCTGCGCGGCGAGGCCGGCGGCGTGAAGGTCTACGACGACTTCGCGCACCACCCCACCGCGCTGCGCACCACCGTCAACGGGCTGCGCCGCCGCGTCGGGCTGGACCGCATCCTGGCCGTGTTCGAGCCGCGCTCCAACACCATGAAGCTCGGCACCATGAAGGCCCAGCTGCCCTGGGCGCTGGAAGAGGCCGACCTGAGCTTCTGCCACTCCGGCGGCCTGGGCTGGAACGCGGCCGAGGCCCTGGCCCCGATGGGCGAGCAGGCCATGGTCTGCGACGACATCGACGCGCTGGTCAAGGCCGTGGCCAAGGCCGCGCGGCCGGGCGACCACATCCTGTGCATGAGCAACGGCAGCTTCGGCGGCATCCACGACAAGCTGCTGCAGGCGCTGGGGAAGAAGGCGTGAGCGCCCCCGCACGGCCGCTTCGAAGGGGGCGTTCCGTCCCGCTCGGCGGGACCGCGCGCAGCGCGAGGGTGCACCAGTGAGCGCCCCCGCGGCGCCCCTGACGCACCTGCTCTACCTGCACGGCTTCCGCTCCTCGCCGCGCTCGTTCAAGGCGCAGCGCATGCAGGACTGGGTGCAGCAGCACCGGCCCGACGTGCACTGGTGGTGTCCGCAGCTGCCGCCCTCCCCGCGCGAGGCCATCGCGCTGCTGGAACAGGGCACGGCGGACTGGCCGCGCGCGAGCCTCGCGGTGGTGGGCAGCTCGCTGGGCGGCTTCTACGCCACCGTGATGGCCGAGCGCCTGGGCTGCCGCGCCGCGCTGATCAACCCGGCGGTGGAGCCCGCGCGCGACCTCGCCAAGTACATCGGCGAGCAGACCGCGTTTCACGATCCGCAGCAGCATTTCTTCTTCCGGCCCGAGTTCGTGGACGAGCTGCGCGACCTGCACCCGCCCGCCCTCGCGAACCCGCAGCGCTACCTGGCGCTGGTGGCCACGGGCGACGAGGTGCTGGACTGGCGTGAAATGGCCGCGCGCTATGCGCAATGCCAGCTGCACGTCGTCCAGGGCAGCGACCATGCGCTGTCGGATTTCGACGCGCACCTGCCGCGGCTGCTGGAGTTCCTGGGGCTGTCGGGCAACACCCGGGGCTGAGGGCAGCGCAACACCGCAGGCGCGGCCGCGGGTCCGGGGAACATTGATTGCCCGCAAGGCCGCTGCAGTTCCCGGCCCCTCGGGCCTCTTCCCAGCCCGGCCCTTCCAGGCAGTACGGAAGCCGTGTGGCACCATGGATGCGCGCGCATCGGCCCAGGCGGCGCGCCATGGTTGTCTGCGGTGGCCGGTGTCGCTCACATTCCTGGAGCTCGATTCATGCGTTTGAAAGACAAGATCTGCATCGTCACCGGCGCCGCTCAGGGCATCGGGCTGGCCACGGCGAAGAAGTTCTGCGCCGAAGGCGCGGTGGTCGTGCTGTGCGACATCCGCCCCGAGGCGGTCGATGCCGCCGTGGGGCAATGCCTGGAGACCGGCGGCCGGGTCGAGGGCCATGTGGTCAACGTCACCGACCGCGCCCAGGTCGATGCCATGGTGGCGGCCGTGAAAGCCCGCCACGGGCGCATTGACGTGCTGGTCAACAACGCCGGCATCACCAAGGACGCGCGGCTGCAGAAGATGACGCTGGAGCAGTTCGACGCCGTGATCGACGTCAACCTGCGCGGCGTCTTCCACTGCTCGCAGGCGGTGGCCGACACGATGGTGGCGCAGGGCAGCGGCGTGATCCTCAACGCCTCCAGCGTGGTGGGCCTGTACGGCAATTTCGGCCAGACCAACTACGCCGCCAGCAAGTTCGGCGTCATCGGCTTCACCAAGACCTGGTCGCGCGAGCTGGGCCCCAAGGGCGTACGCGTCAACGCGGTGGCGCCGGGCTTCATCCAGACGCCCATCCTCGACACCATCCCGCAGAAGGTCATCGACCAGCTCGTGGCGCAGGTGCCGCTGGGCCGCCTGGGCAAGCCCGAGGAGATCGCCAACACCTACGCGTTCCTCGCCAGCGACGAGGCCAGCTACATCAACGGCGTGGTGATCGAGGTCGGCGGCGGACTGACGGTCTGAGGCGGTCCTCCCGTTCGGGCTGGGCCCGTCGAAGCCCTGCCGGCCTGCGGCCCTTCGACAAGCTCAGGGCGAACGGGAACCTCTTCCCGCCCCGCCACAAGCGCGTACACCCTTGCCCCGGCGGGCCTTGCGGCCGCTGCGGCGACAATACGGGGGATGTACGCCCTGTTCGATGAAGCCGGCAAATTCCTCGCCGGCCGTGTGATGTCCGAAGCCGAGAGCTCGCTGCAGGTCGAGCTGGACTCCGGCAAGCGCGTCAAGGTCAAGGCCGCCAACGTGCTGCTGAAGTTCGACAAGCCCGCGCCGGCGGAGCTCATGAGCCGTGCCCAGGCCATCGCTCCCGAGATCGATCTCGACCTGGCCTGGGAATTCGCCCCGGAAGGCGAGTTCGGCTTCGCGGCGCTGGCGCGCGACTATTTCAGTGCCGATGCCTCGCTGGAGCAGCAGGTGGCGGCGCTGCTGCGGCTCTTCGAGGCTCCGCACTACTTCCGCCGCGCCGGCAAGGGCGTGTTCAAGAAGGCGCCCGAGGAGATCGTCAAGGCCGCGCTGCTGGGCATCGAGCGCAAGAAGCAGCTCGCGGCGCAGATCGAGTCCTGGGCCGCCGAGCTGGTGGCCGGCACCTGCCCGCAGCCCATCCGCGAGCAGCTCTACAAGATCCTGTTCCGCCCCGACAAGAACGCGGCCGAGTACAAGGCCGTGGTGGACGCCGCCAAGCAGGCGCAGCGCGCGCCGCTGGACCTGCTCAAGGACGCCGGAGCCATCAGCAGCCCCTACCAGTTCCACTGGCGGCGCTTCCTGTTCGAGATGTTTCCCAAGGGCACCGGCTTCCCGGCGCTGCAGCCGCCGGCGATCAAGGAGGACCTGCCCTTGGCACCGGTGGCGGCGTTCTCCATCGACGACTCGGCCACGACCGAGATCGACGACGCCTTGTCCGTGCAGGGGCTGGGCAGCGGCACGGTGGTGTTGGGCATCCACATCGCGGCGCCGGGTCTGGCGATCCAGCCCGAGACGCCGGTAGACAAGGTGGCGCGCGACCGGCTCTCCACCGTCTACATGCCGGGCTGGAAGCTGACCATGCTGCCCGACGAGGTGGTGCAGGCCTACACGCTCATCGAAGGCCGCGACTGCCCGGCCGTGAGCCTGTACGTCACCTTCGACGAGGCGACGCTGGAGGTCCGCAGCCGCGAGACGAAGCTCGAGCGCGTGCCCATCGTGCGCAACCTGCGCCACGACCAGCTCGATGACGTCATCACCGAGGCCACGCTCACCGGCGAAGCGCCGGCCGACTACGAGTTCGCGCCGGAACTGGCCTTCACCTTCCGCCTGGCCAGGCACCTGAAGGCGCAGCGCGAGGTGGTGCGCGGCAAGCCCGAGACCTTCAACCGGCCGGACTACAACTTCCGCCTGCTGGACAGCACGGGCGAGCCCAGCGGCGAGGAGACGGTGCAGATCAGCACGCGCCGCCGCGGCGCGCCACTGGACCTGATCGTCTCGGAGGCCATGATCCTGGCCAACAGCAGCTGGGGCGGCTGGCTGGCCGAGTGCGGCGTGCCGGGCATCTACCGCAGCCAGGCGAGCCTGGCCCCGGGCATCAAGGTGCGCATGGGCGTCAAGCCCGCCCCGCACGCGGGCATGGGCGTGGCGCAATACACCTGGGCCACCTCGCCGCTGCGCCGCTACGTGGACCTGGTCAACCAGTGGCAGATCATTGCCTGCGCGCGCCACGGGCGCACCGCGCCGCTGTCCGCGCCCTTCAAGCCCAAGGATGCGAGCCTGTTCTCCATCATCTCGGGCTTCGATGCCGCCTACGGCGCCTACAACGACTTCCAGCACGGCATCGAGCGCTTCTGGACCCTGCGCTGGCTGCAGCAGAACGGCGTGACGGAGCTCGACGCCGCCGTGCTCAAGGACGGCCTGGTGCGCGCCGACACGCTGCCGCTGGTGTTCCGCGCCCTGGGTTGCGAAGGCCTGCCGCGCGGCGCGCACGTGCGCGTGCGCGTCACCGGCTGCGACCTGCTGACGCTGGACCTGCATGCCAGCCTGCTGGCGCGCCTGGACGACACGGCCCCCGCTGCAAGCCTGGCCGAGCCCGAAGCCGAGGAGGCCGAGGAGGAAGAGACCAGCGGTCCGCTGGCGCTGGCCATCGACGTGGCCGACGCCGACACCACGGTGGCGGCCGAGCCGCCCGGCACCGCCGCCTGAGGCTGCCCATGCGCGCCCTGCGATGGCCGGCATTGAGCCCGCTGCAGTGGGCGCTGGGGCTGTCGCTGGCGCTGCATGCCGGGCTGCTGGCAGTGCGCGTGGCCGATCCGCAGGCTTTCGCGCGCATGTTCCAGGACGCGCCGCTGGAGGTGGTGCTGGTCAACGCCCAGGCGCAGATACCGCCCAAGCGCTCGCAGACGCAGGCGCTGGCACAGCACCACCTGGCCGGCGGCGGCGATGCCGACGCCGGGCGTGCCACCTCGCCGCTGCCCGCCTCCACCATCGAGGCGCAGGGCGACGACAGCGAGGACGCGCAGCGCCAGATCGAGCAGTTGCAGGCGCAGCAGCAGCAGATGCTGGCGCAACTGCGCGTGGCGCTGCAGCAACTGCCTCCGCCCGATCCGCAGCGCATCCAGGGGCAGCCCAAGGCGCAGGAGCAGGATGAACGCCAGCGCCGGCTGCTGCGCCAGCTCGCCGAGATCGAGCGCCGCGTGAACGAGGAAAACGCCCGGCCGCGCAAGCGCTACGTCAGTCCCGCCACGCGCGAGGTGCCTTACGCGCGCTACTACGACGCGCTGCGGCGGCGCATCGAGGCCCGCGGCACGCAGGACTTCCCGCACGTGCAGGGCAAGAAGCTCTACGGCGAGCTGACCATGGGCATCACCGTGAACACCCAGGGGCACGTGCTGGACACGCAGGTGCTCAGGCCCTCGGGCCAGCCGCTGCTGGACCGCCGCGCCCAGGCCATCGTCCAGGCCGCCGCGCCCTACGGCAACTTCGACCCTGAGCTGCGCACGCTGGTCGACCTGCTCGTCATCACCGCACGCTTCCGCTTCACACGCGAGGAAGGCGTGCAAGCCATCCCGCTGGGTGGCAGCGCCAAGCCCTGAAATACAGAACCCCTTTTCCATCCCCGCTCCATGACCGACCTCGACCGCTACGCCGTCTTCGGCCACCCCGTGCAGCACAGCCTGTCGCCGCAGATCCACCAGGCTTTCGCCGAGCAGACCGGGCAGCGCCTGGCCTACACCCGGCTGTGGGCGCCGCTGGACGGCTTCGAGGCCGTGCTGCGCGCCTTCGTCGCCGGCGGCGGGCGCGGCGCCAACGTGACGGTGCCCTTCAAGTTCGAGGCGCTGCGCCTGGCCACGCGGCGCAGCGCGCGCGGAGCTGGCGCAGGCGGCCAACGTGCTCAGCTTCGACGGCGAGGAGATCCATGCCGACAACAGCGACGGCGTGGGCCTGGTGCGCGAC
>JAEYPG010000150.1 GCA_023410975.1 Pseudomonadota bacterium | reverse complement strand
CAAGCCAAGCCCGTCAACGCATCAAAATAAGTTCCTCAATGGGGTCGTTCGAGACGCCCTTCGGCACCGGCAAAGCTGGCCGGTATATGCCGACTCTGGGTGGCCGGATTACGCCGACGCGTGACACCGCGAAGGGCAGCTCGCGCCCGGGGCAAAAGATGCGCAACGCATAGTCCGCGCCGGGCTTCGTGGGCGGCAGCACGAAGGTGGCTTCCGACAGGTTCGTCCAGTCGGTGAAGCGCTGCATGGTGGCGGTATCAAGGCCGCGGCCGTCCAGCACCACGGCCACCGGGTTACTGAGGCACGGGGTTCCAGTGAACACGTCGACTTGGGCAAAGGGGCGGGAAGGCATAGGGTTTGGAGCAGGGGAAGGGCAAGCTGTCGGGGGCAGCCATCCTAGCGGTGCTGTCGTAAAGGGCGGTGGGTAGTGGCGGTTAGACCTATCGGCGTCTCACCGCAGCCTTGAAATGCATCTGTTTCTGCGTGCCCCTGGGCATGCAGCAGCACGTCAGGAGGCGCCTAGTGATGACGGAAGTTGGCGTTGTCCGGGATCGGCCCGCACCGCGAAATGCATCCGTTTCTGCGTGCTGCACAGACGCGCGGACCGCGCAGTCTGGAAAGCTCGGCTGGCCACGCCTCGTTGGACTGATGGCCGGGTTTCAGCACCGGCTCAATTTCTACTGGCTGGTGGAGCGGCCTGGAACGGTGGGCAGCGTAGCTGTCCACGGTTGCAGGCCGCCTTGGTACAGGAAGTACATCCCTAGAACCCTAATACCAATACAAGACGGTTCTAAGTCGTTGATCCACTTGAACTAACTATGCCTTGCTGCATCCGTTTCTGCGTACGAATGCATCTGTTTCTGCGTTCTTTGCATCCGTTTCTGCGTGTCGATGCATCTGTTTCTGCGTCCAACTGCATCCGTTTCTGCGTGCATAACTCTTGTCGTCCCCCGACTTGCCCACAGGGAAGTTGTTCAGGTGAGACGGCAGGCATGCAGCTCACCTGAGCGTGCCGGACGGTTGGTTGCTGCCGAGCCACGCTCGGGCGGAAATGCATCTGTTTCTGCGTGGACAAGCTTTCAGGGCACGGGGAAACTAGCGGGCTTCGAGAGGAAGAACACGAAAGCTTTGTATGGCGGACGAGAAGGCAACTCGCGGCGCTCCTTCGCAGCGGCAGTTGTCGCTCGTCATCAAGAATGGTCGCCGCGCACCTGAAGAGGTCGCGGAGCAACGGCTGAGCACCTTCGAGCGGCTGCACTTGGAAAACGAGGCCCGCCTCGAGGCGTTGGGCAACGGAACGGACACCCGGGGTTTCATCACCCGCACCCTGGTCCAGACGACGCTGCCGTACCGCGAGCCGAAGGTTGAGGACCATCCCAATGGCTTTGCCCGGCGCTTCCAGAGCTTCTCGCTGATCATCCAGGCCGGTTCGTACACGAAGACGGTGGAGAAGGTCAAAGGCGGCAGGACTGTGAGGGAAACGGAGACGCACTCCTACGGCTTTCCCTACGGCTCCACGCCGCGGCTCATCGTCGCCTGGCTGTGCAGCGAGGCCATGCGCCAGCAAAGCCGCATCATCACGCTGACCGACAGCCAGGCGAGCTTCATGCGCGCCATCGGCATGAAGAACAGCACCGGCGGCGTGCGCGGCACCAACACGCTGCTCAAGGACGCGATGCAGCGCCTGTTCACGGCCCGCATCATCACCACCTCGGACCGGGACGCGCAGAAGTGGCGCAATGGCCAGTTCACCATTGCCGACGACGTCGAGCTCGACGATGCCATTCCGTGGTGGGCTGAAGATGCCTCGACCGACCGCGCGCCGGCCTGGTCCTCGCAGATCAACCTGTCCGAGAAGTTCTATCGCGACATCGTGCGCAGCGCGGTTCCCGTGGATCTGCATGTGCTCAAGGCGCTGCACAAGTCGCCCATGGCCATGGACATCTATTCGTTCCTGACCTGGGTGAATGCGTTCATCGAGAAGCCGATGGAGCTTTCCTGGGAAGGCATGGCGGCGCAGTTCGGCACCTCGGCGCAGGCCACCCGTTCCTTCAAGCAGAAGTGGCTTGAGGCCTTGGCCAAGGTGCAGGTGTTCTACCAGCCCAAGGTCCAGGTCGAGCGCACCAAGCTTGTCATCCTGCCGTCTGCTCCGGACGTCCCGAAGCTCAAGGGCAAGGGCTGAAGGGCAGGAACGCTCGCCCCGGGAGCCTGCGGGCCCGATCTTGCTTGGTACTTTGCACGGACGCAGAAACGGATGCATTCGTGGTCCTGGACCGGGTTCAGGTCGAGGCTTGCTCTGTCGGCCAGCGTGCTGGTGGGCACGCAGAAACGGATGCATTTCACCTTCGACGCGCCCCGCGCGCGCTGCTCGCCATACGCTGGACGGGGTCCGGTACGCAGAAACAGATGCATTTGACAGGGCTTCGCATGCACGGCGCGGCGCGGTGGCTGCCACTTCGAAGCTGGTGTCCCGTACGCAGAAACAGATGCATTTGGCGCTTTGAGGCAGTACCTGGGGACGAAGCTCAGCGTTGTTGCTGAACGCTGGAGCTGGCATAGCCAACGGAGGGGCTGCCACGCTGCTCCTTCGGCGACAGGCAAGCATGCGAGGCAACGTGACCGGTTCTGTGCAGAAACGCGGCTGCGGCTGCTTGGGCTTCCGCGGCACGGGTGCAGACGACGGCGCCGCAAAGAGCTTTGAAGCCGGTTCTCGCACAGAAACCATCACCTTGCGTCCATTGTCGGCCCAGACGTCGTACCGTGCCCCGTACAACATACCGGCATCCAACATCCGACCCAACCCCAGCCTCCCCCGCGACCCTGAACCCTTTGAGTCCGGCCGAGGCCCCGCCGTCTCTCTCCTGCGCGCGCCATGGCTTTGAGGGGGCGTCAGGGGAAGCCCGCCTGCCTGTTGAGCCTGGACCTTTTTCGCGGCCCTGGGCTTCGAGGAGGGGATAGAGGGGAAAAGGGCGGGGCAGGAGGGGTGGGGTGTTGGGGTGGGTGAGGCTGGTTTCGGGTATGTTGCGCGTGCTGGTACGGCTTCATAATCGTCGATGCGCATGAAACTGCCGCATTCGTGCACGCGTGGCCAACGCCACCACGGTGCTCACAAAGCAGGAGCGCAAGGCGCACGGCCTTGATGACCAAGCGCAGCAGCAGGCCGACTTTGAGAAACTGCTGGCGGCATGATCGGCGCCAACGTCGGCACCATCGGTCCGCACCATGGCGGCCGAGGAAAAATGAACATGGACGTGCTCGACGACGAAATTTTCATCCCGGCCTACCTCCGAAAGCAGGCATCCCGAGATGCGCCGGTGCCTTCGCAACTGCAAGCTGCTGATTCCAGCAGGCCGGAGCCGCTGTTGGCCACCATGGACGAGTACCGGGCCAGGTGCGAGCGCGAAGCCCGACTGCCATCTACCGGCGACTTCTTCATCGACACCGGCCCGCGCTGGGTCTTCGTCAAGCCCAGTCGCGGCCCCATTCATCCCCGGTCCCTGAGGGCACGCATGCTGCGGGCTGCTGACCGCCGCTGCGGCACCACCGACTCGCTGACGGCCATCAACTACGGGCCGGTGGAGCTCCGCCTGCGCAAGATGCTGGCGCTGCTCAATTGGAGGCGTTGGTAGCGGTGACCGCGGCGGCGCAGGCCGCGTGGCTGGTCCACCAGTAATGGATGTCATCACACACTTCCCGGATCGGCGCGAGGTGATTGAGCGCACGACCGGCGCGCCGAAAGCCGCTGGGACGCGATAGAACGTCACAGGGCCTGCCAGACGGGCCTAGGAGCGCAGATCGTCAGCGGCGCTACTGCGCTCGATCATCTCGCTTTGGTCCCTGCCGGCTGCCCGCAGCTCGCGCGATGCGTCGGCCGGGCTCGCGTCGATGGGCAGGTAGACAGCCATGCCGCCCTCGTCCCATACCAGCGTGCCGCCGGGCTGCACGTGGTCGGGTCGCACGTGCACGATGCGGTTGCCGTTGAAGTCGATGCGCACCCCGGTCATGCCGGCGGCCTGGGCGCTGGCGATCCAGTCGCGCACGGTTTGCGGAAGGACGTGGCTCAGGTATTTCTCTTGGTTCATCAGCATCTCCGGGAACCATCGCACTTCACCATGTTGCCCGAGAAGCGCGCTGTGCTGGTGGCCGCGGGCTGCCCTGGTAATCGCGACAATCGCAGCGCCCCCGGTCGCGGTGGGAGCTGTGTCATCGCCGCGGGCAAGTGCGTCCATGTCCGTCGTCCGACGCCGCCGGGGGCGCCCGCGCATTTGTGGTCGGCATCCGGTTCGACCTGGCGCATTGCCCGGCCGTAGAGGTAAAGGACTTCCATGCCATGTAGGAGAGACTTGGGGCGTAGTCAGGCCGGCACTGCATCCGTGATGGCGATGACCAACGCGCGGCTGATTCCGTGGTCTCGCACTACCTTCGACACCGAGCGCCCCTGGCGAGTTGCTGGAGCTGCTGCAATCTTCTGCCCATGCACACCTCCAACTACTTCGCCGTCCAGGCCGAGCCGCACGCGTGCTGGCAGTGCCACCACTACGGCGGGCCGCTGCCAGACAGCGACATCAACTGCTTCTGCCGGCACCCGCGCCTGTCGTTGGTGGTGGGGCAGCCTGAGAACGGCTGCGCCTTCTGGGAGCGCGCGTCGGGCACCGACGACGATGAGCGACGCCAGCCCTGACGCTGCTGGACTCTCCAGCGTCGATCTGCCCGAAGCTTCCTGGTACCGCTGGCTCAGCCAGCCATGCGCACCAGCGGCAACGGCGCCTGCGCCGAACCCGCGGGCCGGCCCTCGGCATCCAGCTCGATGCGGCCGATCAGCCCGCATGGGTGGTCGGTACGCCACATCGAAATCCGCAGCACCGCCGGCGCCAGCAGCTCCTCACCTTCGCCCCACAGCATCCCTTTGCACCCGACCTCCACGAAGGTCAAGGTGCACGCTCCCTGGACTTCCTCAAGGGCGCGCGCGACGAACTGGACTTGCCGGGTGACGTTTTCTTCGCCCCAGGCCAAGTCCAGCACCGCGCGCTCGATGCCCTTATCCAGTTCCTCGCTGCGATAGGCGATCCACCTCAACCTGAAGCCGGACAGGCACACGCCAGGCGCGTGATACCGCGCCGAGAACCGGTCATAGAAGGCACGCAACTGCTGCGGTGGCTGGGAATCGAAGGCGTCAGGCATGCCATAAGCGTGCCATGCATCCGCAGGCATCATCGCCCCCACAGGCGAACGACCGGTGGCTCGGACTCAACCCCTCATCACGGCAACAGGCCATGGACCAGGGCAAGGCACGCGATTTCTGGAAAACGGTGGTGGATCACGGGGTCGAACTTTGCGAGCTGCTGGATGCATCGCGCACCGACCAGGGATTCCAGGAGGGCCTGCAGCGCATCGGCCGGACCGTGCAGCGGCTGCGCGACGCCGCTGCCGACATCGATCCGCTGCTGACCGTCGAGGTGGATCAGGTGCCGGCCCACGACAGCGCCGTGCTGCGCATTGCCATCAGCTGCAACCACGATCCCGACGGCATCGAGGCAGTGCAGGCACTCGTGGCCTCGGCACCGGCGATGCCACCGCGCATCGAGGTCTGCGCGTTCATGCCGCCAACGCCCAAGGAGATGGCGCGCGAGCTGAACTCGCTGGAAATCCTGGGCAAGGAGGTCCCGGTTCAGCAAGTGCGCTTCATGGCCGAGCCCAGCGCCGCAGTGCCCGGCACGTTCGATGTGGCGTGCTTCGTGCCGGAGTCGGCCGTGACCGCGATGGACCCGAAAGATCTCCCCGGTGCCCTGGTCGCCGACATCTTGCTGAGCATGGGCATCGGCGAGCTGCGCGTGATAACGCGCGTGACCAGCATGGGCGTCGCGGTGACGAACCAGCCACCGCCCGAGGCCGTCCACGCCTGGGACCTTGCCGAAATCATCGACAGCGCGCCGGTGCACTGAGGCCTGTGCGTGCGCGCCAGCCGCGGCTTCGCATGACCACTTCAAAGCTCCCGGTTGAGCTGCCACCGCACTGGTTTGCTGAAGGCGACTGGCGCGGCACCATCATGCACGCCGCGGACAAGCACGGCCACATCCTGGCCTCCGTCACCGTCAACGAAGAGGTGCGCGGCTACTTGCTGGGCGTGCAGCAGGTACCTGCGTTTCACGGCAAGGCGCCGCGCTACATGCGCCGGAACTGGCGCGTCCGGCTTTACAGGGATGCCTTGGCTGCACTGATGTCAGCCTGGCGCGGCTGACGGTCGTGGCTGTCACGGCCTTGGTCCTGGCGCTGCCGCCGCCCGCTGCACCGTCTGTCCCTCTGCCCTTGATGGCCCAGGCCGCGCAACGGCCCACGGGACTGCACGGTGGCGGGCCAAAGCCGTGATGCCCTGCTGCCACACGACCCCGCATGGCTCGCGTCCGGCGCGGTGTCGTAGAGGAAGCAACACGCGCGCTGGCGGGTCGCTGTAGCTGTCGCAGCCGGGTGCGCCTTCATCCTGGCCCGTGGGCGGCGTCGAATATCATGGCAAGCGGCAGGGGTATGCCTGCCCCGACTGACCAGGCCGGCCGGGAAGCTTCCCCGCGGTGCTGCATGCGCGCTCCTGGTGCAGCCGAGGCTTTGACTTCCACGATGAACGCCTGGTGTTCCCCGGCATGGACCAGCTCACCCTTGACGTCTACGCCAGCAGCGCGCGCGAGATCGCTGAACGCTACGAGGCGGTGGCCAGCCCTGTAGCCCGCTACTTTGCCTTGGCCTTTCCCGCGGGCAGCCGGGTGTTGGACGTTGGCGCCGGCAGCGGCCGGGATCTGGCAGGCCTGTTGGCGAACGGATTCCAGGCCTTCGGTGTCGAGCCGTGCACGGAACTGCGCGCGCAGGCGCTGGCGCGGCATCCGGAGCTGGAAGGCCGCCTGAACGCCGCTGCGCTGCCGGCGCTGGGCGAGCCGTTCGGCGGCAACTTCGATGGCCTGCTGTGCAGCGCGGTGCTGATGCACGTGAGCGAGGCGGAACTCTTTGATGCCGCCTGGGCGCTGAAGAGCCTGCTGCGGCCCCACGGCCGGCTGCTGCTGTCGCTGCCCCTGTCGCGTACCGACGTCGGGGCAGGGGAACGAGACGCGCAGGGACGGCTCTTCAAGGCCTATGCGCCCGCGTACGTGCAGCTGCTCTTCGAGCGGCTGGGCTTCCAGCAGATCGGCCGCTGGGACAGCGAGGATGCGCTGGGACGGGCCGGCACGCGCTGGGCGACGCTGCTGCTGGAGCTACGCTCGGGAACCGCCTTGCGCGCGGTGGACCAGATCGAAGGCATCCTCAACCGCGACGAGAAGGTCGCGACCTACAAGCTCGCACTCTTCCGCGCCCTGGCGGAGCTGGCGCTTCAGGAGCCGCGCTGCGCAACCTGGAACGCTGATGGGCAGGCAGGGGTGCCGCTGCGGCGCCTGGCCGAAAAGTGGCTTGGCTACTACTGGCCCATCTTCGCGTCGCAGCGCCCCATCCCGCAATCGCAGGCAGAGGGCGCGGGCGGCAAACCGGTCAAGTTCCGCCAGGCCCTGACCGCACTCATGGCGCCGTACGCGCAGGCTGGTGAGCATGGCGGGCTCGCCGCGTGGCAACTCGACCTCGCCCGCGGCCGGCTGCCGCCTGAGCGCCAGCGTGCCATGGAAGCCGCGCTGCGCGTCATCGGGCAGACCATCCGGGACGGTCCGGTGCAGTTCGCCGGCGGCGCGCTCGAGACGGGGATCGTCTTTGAGTTCGACCGGACGCAGGATCAGGTGCTGATGGATGCCGGGCTCTGGCGCGAGCTGAGCCTCCTGGGCCACTGGATCAACGACGCCGTGGTGCTGCGCTGGGCGCAGCTCACCGAGCGCTTTGGCCATCGGCAAGGCATTCGAAGTGGCGAGGTGCTGCCCCTGCTGCTGGCGCGCGCCGAGCCGCAGCGCGCCACGGGCCTGGCTCGCCAGGTCTTCCTGCGTCATGGCGTCGAGCGCTGTACCTGGTCGGGCCGCAAGCTCACCGCGGATTTCGCGGTGGACCATGTCATCCCGTTCTCGCTCTGGGGCAGCAACGACCTGTGGAACCTGCTGCCGGTGGACGCGCGCGTCAACACCCAGAAGTCCGATCGGCTGCCCGCGGCACAACTGATGCAGGACTGCCGCTCGCGTGTCGTCCACGGCTGGCAGCTGCTGCGCGACGAGGCGCCGCAGGCCTTCGACCGCCAGGCGGCACACCTGCTCGGACGCCGCATTGGCGGACCGGTCGCATGGGAAAAAGACCTGTTCATCCGACTGCGCGAAGCCGTGGAGATCACCGCCCTGCAGCGCGGGGTGGAGCGATGGGTACCCTCGGCACGCGGCCCCAGGGAAGGAACTGCAGCATGAGCTTGGAGGACACCGAGGACGCCGTGCTGCGCCGGGCCGCCTTCGACCACGTGCGCGCCCCGCAGGAGCGCCACGATGCCTTGACCTCGGAGCACTTGAAGGCCGGATTTGTCTGGCAGGGCCAGCGCGTCCCGCTCGTCAACCCGCAGCGCGGCATCTTCAAGCCGCGCTGCATGCGCCACCTGCTGTCCATCCGCACCGTCTACCCGCGTGCCGGCAACCGCATCTGGTACGACGATCAGCGTCAGGTCCACCGGCAGCTCTACGAGGGCGAGGAGAGCATCGACTACGCCTTCATGGGCACGAATGCCGATGCGGCGGACAACC
Organism: Pseudomonadota bacterium; assembly: GCA_023410975.1. GTDB lineage: Bacteria > Pseudomonadota > Gammaproteobacteria > Burkholderiales > Burkholderiaceae_C > Azohydromonas. The sequence continues at coordinate 48,842 of JAEYPG010000150.1, read as the reverse complement.
GCTGGCTGCGCGAGGCCTGGGAGCAGCAGATCCCGCTGCTGTACTTCCTGGGCATCTCGCCGGGCCGCTACCACGCCATCGTGCCGGCCTTCATTGCGGGCTGGGACCGGCAGGGCCTGAAGGCGCGCGTGGCCTTCGGCCTGCCGGGCGAGCAGCGCCTTGGTGGCGAGGCAGTCGAGCGCCGTTATGCACTGCGCATGGTCAAGCAGCGCCTGCACCAGGCCTCGTTCAGGGACGCCGTGATCTCGGCCTACCAGGGACGCTGCGCGCTTTCCGGGCTGCTAGAGCCCATGCTGCTGGATGCGGCCCACATCATTGCCGACCGTCAGGAGGACTGGGGGCAGCCTGTCGTGCCCAACGGCATTCCGCTGTCCAAGATCCATCACGCCGCGTTCGGCGCCCATCTCATTGGAATCGACCAGGACTACATCGTGCACGTCGCTGAGCGGCTGCGTGTCCAGAACGATGGCCCGATGCTGGAGGCGCTCAAGCGGCTGCATGGCAGTCGGCTGCACTTGCCGCAGCGCAGCCATGACAAACCGGATCAGGACCGGCTGGCGATGCGATTCCAGGAATTCAAGGCCGCTGCATGAAAATGGTTGCGTCAGTGACCGCTTTCGGCCAGTTGCGTTACTTCGACTCTATGGGTTGAGCGCCGCCTTCAGGCTGGTTGCGGGCTTTCACTCCTCAGCACTATCCGGCCTATTCGTGCCCTAAGCGGTCCGTCGGTCTTCTTCGGCAAAGCGCTAGTGATGGCAAAATTTCGCTGTCTGAAGCCATAAGAAAAAACCACTCTCATTGCTTCATGATTGTCCGCGCTCAAAAGATTGAGGCAGATTGATTAGTATTTCGTTGATCCGCAAGCTTTCTTGCGCGTCCACCGGATCTTCTAGTTTGATAAAAACCAGTTGAGCAAGCTAGTGCTTTGGCCTTACACTTGTTTACCGCCATTGTTGAGGGCGGAGCAGAGGGAAAATTGAACGAAACAATCAAAAGAGAAGTGGAGCACAAACGTTTGGCTGCATCCACGACTGCCATAGCGGGCGCTACAGGAGTTGTTGCTACAGCAGTTACGACAGTAGCTGGAGTGGTCGCTCCAACTGGATTTTCGGCTTTGGCCGTGACTGTTGGGCTGACAAGTGCTCCTCTGATTGTGACCGCGGCACCGATCGTTGCAGGAATAGCTACTGCAGCTGGAGCTATCGCGGCGGCGACGCGTTTTTACTCTTGGGTGCAAGATCGTCGAAACCAGTAAGCCTATAGCCGCCTCTGCTCTCACTGGGCCATGCGCAAGTGGCAATGATGCATCGCAGGGTAAAGGCGATTAATGGCCTATTGAAAGGTGATCGCTTCCCGCTTGGTTGCGGTCGCCAAGTAACTGCTTTACAGCAAAAGCAGCCGTCAGATCTGTCCCGCAAACTACTTTGGAAGTTGGCCATCAACCGCCAAATCCATTTATTAGCAGATGCGGCCGGACATTTTACCCCTCTTTTTCAATCCGGCGAAAATTTGTGCACAATGAGGCGAACTTGACTATTCAGGAAAGACGAGACACACGTGACTGACTTTATCATTGATGTTGAGCATATTCAGGAAAAAATTTGGCAGATTGGCGCCGAATTGGTTGATTGCAGAGCATGCAACGAACCGGCAGCAAATAGACTAACGATGCTTGATAAGGGCCCGCCAGCACGCTGCTTATGGTTTGAAGCAGTAGATCACGCTGATTCAGGTGTTATAGTTTTAGGGCTGAACCCCGGCAGAGCAAGCGCTGAAGAACTGAACGATTATGTGGGTAAAGCGGGTAGAGAGTTGTATGAGGCAACAGTTAAATATTTGATGAACGCATCTAGAGATATAAATTTCTACACACGCCTTAGAGAGTTTATTAGGTCTGCATTTGATGACAAGCCTCTTCATGTATTATGGACGGAAATAGCCAAATGTGAAATTTTAAGAGGAGAAAAAGCTGTGCCAGTTCGCATGCAGCGAGCATGTGCGTGGAAGTTTCTTGTTAGAGAGGTGAAAGAGGTGCCGCCTACATGGCCCATCATTGCTGCTGGCGACGAAGCTTATAGGGCCGCAGCCTTTCTTTTTCCTGAGCGGAAGGTCATTGGTGTGCCGCACCCATCCGGAGGCAGGCCTAATCGATTCCATGAGTTGTTTGATCCTCACGCGGATTGGGATAGCACGCCAAGGAGACTTAAGCTAAACGGGGATGTAGAAGAAACTTTGCGGCGCACGCTTCAAGTTGAAAGAGGTTGCGAAAAGGTTAGATTTTCAGCAAGGAAAAAAATGCCGTGGAGCAGTACTGAACAATAAACAACGAGCCCGATGTTTGGGAATTTACACTTCTGGCCGGACGCTGCAAATCATGGACCACAGGAGGGTGTTAGCGTTCGCTGCAGGGTAGTCTGCAGCGGACACTGCCAAACGGCCAGAACCGGCCGTCCATGATTGACCGCTGCGCTGGTCTGCACCGTAGGACGCATGACGCTCATTACGCTCATTACGCAGCGCATTGGACCTTGCACCCTTTTCACGCTGATGCCACGCAATCGCGCCTACTTATTACGAGCATTTATCGATCCTCAATAACCAAATTAACACTTGTCAGGTTAAAATAATAATAAATTACGCCTCAAAGACCTAGTATTTTCCTCTTAATTTCCCTCTTTGCCTCATCAACGAAATCTGGATTACCCATTAACTCAACCTTAAGAGCGTTCTCCACTTGGGGCTTTAGCTCACTCATAAGTTGCGCTCTGATTTTCCCTCGAAGATCCTCCTCTATCTCTAGACGCAGTTTTTCTTCAATTTCTTTTTGAAGGCGAGCCTCCATTTCATCGTAGATTTCAGAATAAATCTTTTCCTCGTACTCCTCTTTGAGGTCTTTTTTTAGATTAGCTAATGCTTCTGCGCGCAGCTCTATATAGTACTCTTCAGCAATCGAATTTTTTAAATCATCCTTAATATCAGAAGTCAAGCCATCCATGAACTGTCCATACTGATATCGCCGCAAGAATTCTATAAATACGTCCCAAAGATCGGCTGTCGAGAAAGCATGTTCCTTTGCTTCTGCCAAAGCAAGGCGAAGTGCTTTTGTTGCTGTTGCTTCGACTTGAGGGTGCTTGGCGTCAGCATAAACATCCTCTGGATCATCGGACAAGGGTCCGCCGCTATCAAAATCAATATCTTTCATGTTCTGATAGAAAGCCACGGTGCACAGTATAGCTCACCAACGTCAGTAAAAGTGGCAACAAAACTGTCAGTCGCCTACTTTTTGCCTTAGATTCACAGTCGACCATGTCATCTTAGGGCACTCAATAGCAGGCATATCACAAACAGCCGGAATATCGCCTATTTCCTTCGCCCATGCAATCTCTGATGGTCGCATATTGCTTGGGCGACAGCTCTTGCTCCTTCATTATCGATCCACGCCAAAGACTTACTGATGTGTGACGCCGCAAGGATTGTTTTTCCATCTCTAACAAACTCAAAAGCTTCCCTATAAATAGCCAATGGAATTGTAGTACTGGAATCTTCTAATTGAATTACAACTCCACTTTCTTCCAGATGAATACGCGCAGGTGGAGTTTTGGCTTGTGCCGCAAGTCGTCTTTTGTTTTCTTCTTCAATTGTTTCCTCCAGCTTCGTAATCAACGATTTGAGTTCCTGGAGCTTGCTATCACCAAGAATAAGGCTAACACCTTTCGTTCTAGAATCCCCAGTAAAGGCAAATAAATGTATGGAGCTTTGTTCCGGTATGTAGGTAATTCCCAGGTAGCCACCTGGCGCGTTCATGGTTCCGATATTAATCCTTGTCGTTCTTTCCATACGAGCTCCAAACTCCTTTTGAATACACGTTTAAAGATATTGCGTTAGACCCATGCAATACAGCTTGAGGTTTGCCGATTACGCTAATCGTTCATGCTTAAAAACACAATCCCTAGCCTACGTTATTGGCTTGTGCAGGCAGCCTGTTTCTGTTCGGGCGCCGACCAGCGACAGTGTAAAGTCACCCCTTTCAAGAAATTTGCACTGAGCGCTTTTATTGAATCAGTTCGCATAAATTTTGATAGAAATTGTGTGCAGACCATGTTAATAATCGGACGGCCGCTTTCGTTAAGGTTTGTCCGACACCTGCCCGCGCGCGATAACAACGCTGGCGTGGCAGCAACCTGAGGGCAGGTGTTGGATAAACCTCGAAGGAGGAAACCGCGGGCCATACCGCGACGGTGCAGGAAACACCGAAGCTATGGCGATTGGGGCACCAGTACTGCAGGTGTGATGGTGACTCGGCCGGCCGGGAAGGCAGCGATCAGGGTGACGGTAGCGCGTGTGGCGCAAGAGCACGTCGCGATGCGAGTCAGTGCCGGGTTTCGAGGGTGGAGAACTGGGCGTCGCACGCGAGCATGCCCGGCTGGCTCCGCTTGGTGATGAGCCGGCATGCGCTTGGGGTGGCAGGCAAAGGAGTTCACGGTCCAGCTCGTGGAGGCGGCGCGCGAATCGGCTGCGATCGCATGAAGGTCTGCAGCACGAACATGGCGTTGCCGCAGTGCCGGCAGATGAAGGTTGCCGCGATGGCGCCGATGTCGACATCGGCCGTGTCGGCCTGGACATTCACCGGTGCCGACAGAAGTTGCCGCGCCAGCATCAGGTTGGCCTTACGACAGCCGTTGGCCAGCAGTCCGTAGTGGCGAATGCGATGGAAGCCGCCGGGCAACACGTGCAGCAGGAAGCGCCGCACGAACTCGCCGGCATCGAGCGTCATGACCTTGTGACGCGTCCTGCCCTTGTCACGGTAGTCCTTCCAGCGGAACGTCACGCCGTGCTCGTCCAGGGCGACAAGACGGCTGTTGGAGATGGCGACTCGATGCGTGTAGCGCGAGAGGTAGGCCAGCACAGCTTCGGGGCCGGCGAAGGGACGCTTTGCGTAGACGACCCACTCGCACTGGCGCAGCGGCGCGATCCAACGAGCGAAGTTGCCGGCCTCGGCAAGGTCAGCATGCTCACCGAAGAAGTGCAGTTGGCCGGCCCGGTGCTGCCGCTGCAGCTCTTCGAGGAAGCGCCGACGGAACAGCCGCGAGAGTACGCGTACCGGAAGGAAGAACCCCGGCCGGCAGGCGATCCAGCGTGTGCTGTCGGGCGAGAGGCCGCCGCCAGGCACGATGCCATGCACGTGGGGATGGTGTGTCAGCGCCGACCCCCAGGTGTGCAGCACCAGCGTTGCGCCAATGGCAGCGCCGAGGTGCTTCGCATCGGCAGCAATGGTCAGTAGCGTCTCGGCCGCGACGTCGAACAGCAGCCCGTAGACGATGGCCTTGTTGTAGTACGCGATGTCGGCGATCGGCGCCGGCAGGGTGAAGACCACGTGGTAATACTCCACCGGCAGCAGATCGGCCCGCCGCGCCTCGAGCCAGCGCTTGGCCGCGCCGCTCTGGCACTTCGGGCAATGACGATTGCGGCAGGAGTTGTAGGAGACCTCATCGATGCCGCAGCGTTCGCAGCGCAGCACGTGTCCGCCCAGCGCCGCGCTGCGGCACTGTTCGATGGCCGACATGACCTTGAGCTGGCCCAGGCTCAGGTGGCCATGCTGAGCATGGCGCCAGAGCGGGCCGTGCGTGCGGAAGATGTCGGCGACTTCGAGGGCGGGTCGCGCCACGAAGGCGACCTACGGTGTCGGCAGAACCTCCAGCGGGCTGACCACCTGGCGCAAGAGTTCGGTGGCGACGTGGGCGTAGACCGTCGTGGTCCCCAACTGCTTGTGGCCGAGCAGGACCTGGATCACTCGGATGTTGACCTTCTGCTCCAGCAGGTGGGTCGCAAAGGCATGCCGCAGCGAGTGCATTGACACGTGCTTGTCGAGGTGCGCGGCCTCGGCGGCGTCGTGGATGGCGCGGTTGAGCTGCCGCGCTGTCAGCGGCTCGACGGGGTTCAACCCCGGGAACAACCAACCGCCGGGCAACATCTTGCCCTGTGCATGGGCAACGCGCCACCACGTACGCAACCGCTCGAGCAACAGCGGCGAGAGCATGGCGTAGCGGTCCTTGCGGCCCTTGGCCTGTTCCACGCGCAGCGTCATGCGCTGGCTATCGACGTCGCCCACCTTCAGCGCGACCACCTCGCTCACGCGAAGGCCCGCGCCGTAGGCAACCGAGAGCGCTGTCTGGTGCTTCAGGTTGTGCGCGGCGGCGATCAGGCGCGCAACCTCCTCGGGACTGAGCACGACGGGCAGCTTCTGCGGCACCCGCACCGGCTGCATCTTGGCCATCAGCTCGCCCCGGCCAAGGGTGACGTCGAAGAAGAACCTCAGGCCGCACAGCGTCGCATTGAGCGTCATGGGTGATGTACCGGTGTCGACCAGCCGCAACTGGAAGCGCCGAAGATCCTCAACAGTAGCGCTGTCTGGCGAGCGGCCCAGAAACTCGGCGAACCTGCACACGGCGCGGATGTAGCCGCTCTGGGTCTTGGGCTCCAACTTGCGCATGCACATGTCGTCGATCATCCGTTGACGCAGCGGCGAGATGCGGGGTGTCGTAGCGTCCATGGCTCTGCTCCAGTCGATGAGCGAGGCGGATTGCCTCGCCCGTCAACTTCGCAGAACCGCTACCTCGATGTGCCGCCAATACCTTGCCGGAGCCCTACCGCGCGAGCGGTTTAGTCCTTCGCTGCAGAGCAGTAATTCATCGACCGGCTGGCTGGGACCGCAACGGGCACCAAGCGGACTTCCGGGCACAAGCCTGAGTTGCCCTCGTCCTGGCGGCATGGGTCACGATCAATGTAGATGCGCCCGCATCCAATTTCACATAATCTCCATTGATGCGCACGCATCATTTCAGTTCATTGGAGCGTCTCGGTTAACGGCAAGCGCCGGTTTGACGAAAGCGCCAACACGCACCCGTGCGATCCGATGCTGCTCATGCCGGCCATGTTGTCGGTGAGCAGTCGAGGATCGCACCGAGCCACGTGCTGGGTCGCATGCCACCGGCTGTCCAGAACCGATATCTAGCGCTCGCTCGGCCCGGTATGCCGTGCGTCGGGCTGCAGCGTTGCCAGCCGCCAGATCACGCGCTGCGCGATCAGCCGCGCGGCGTCGGCCTCGATCATCAACCGCGCGGCCAGCAGCTGCGAGCGTTGATCCTGAGGCAGCCGGCTCCAGTCGGCCGGCGCAGACTCCATGCCCGCGGCCATGCGCTCGATGAGGTTGCAGGCTTCGATCACCAGCTCGCCGGGTTCCGGCGCGCACTGCACCAGCACGGTGCCGTGCCCGTCCGTCGCTGCGTGCCAGCCCAGCGGCAGCAGTCCGAACAGCTCGTGGTCCAGCCAGGGTGAGGCATCGAACGGGGCTGCTGCTGTGCTCGTGGACGGTTCGAGCCTGCTCTCGGGCCACAGCTCGATGACGCCGCGCCCGATGCGGCCGAGGCAATAGGCCCTGGCCAGACGAGCACTGTCGCGGCGACAGGCGTCCAGCAGCCCACTCCGATCCATCATGCTCCTTTTCCCCTGGGGCACCCGCACCGATCATGCGTGCCTCGGCACGGCGGCCGCTCGACCACCGATGTCCGCATCGCTACCCTGGCCGCCCGGTGGGCCAGCAGCAGCATCACGGATGCCGGCGCGGCACAACCAGGCTGAACGGGATCAAGCCGCAGGCCCGCCCGCGGGGCGCACCCCGTCGTCGCCCGCCAGTGTCTGCCCGGCTGCGGCTGATTCACGGCGCTTCCCGAGCTTCTTGAGGGCGTAGGCGACCTGCTCGGGCGTCACCTCCCCCTCAGTGCCACCGGCCAGGTTGAAGCGCGCGCCGCCGGCTGCGACGGCCTCGAAGTAGGCGTCGGAGGTGGCCCAGGCGACCAGCGCCAGCTTGAGCGGGATGCAGCCCAGCGGCAGGCGGCCGGCCTTGCGCTCGGCGTCGAGAACCTTGCCGGTGCCGATGGCCATGGGCCGCACGCTGTTGAAGAGGCATGGGAAGTGCTCCGCGAGCACACGGAGCGCGGCAGCGGCCTTGGCCGCCTGGCGGCACTGGCGCTCGGCGCTGCTCAAGGGCTCCTGCCGGCCGCTGGCGGGCGGCACGCCCGCGCTGTCGGCCTCCCCGGCGTGTGGTGGCGCAGCGACCGGCGTCGAGGCCCTGGCCTTGAGCGTGAGGACCGGCCTGTGCGCCTTTGTCTGAGCAATGGCCGGTACCGATGCGGCCTGGCGTTGCTCGCTGGCGACGATCACGACACGGCGCTGCTTGCGATGGATGACGGGTTCGGTACTCATCGTGGCGGGGGTGGCTGCCTGAATGCTCAGGCAGCCTGGCACTGCTGCGAGAAAAACCGCTCGATCTGCGCGCGGGGCGCGGCCTGCGCACGCGACAGGAGCGCGTGGTTCACCTGCGTGACGCCCCAGCGCCGGGCCACGTCGGCATGGATGCGGCACCACAGGTGGCTGGCCATCTCCGCGTCCACCATCGCGCGGTGGGCGCGGCCAGGCTTTGGAAGCTGCAGCGCTTCCACCAGGACGCCGAGCTTGTGGCTCGTGCACTCGGGGTACAGGCGGCGCGAGAGCAGCATAGTGCAGGCAAAAGGGCTGTCGGCATCCAGCGCCAGCCGCTGCAGCTCGGCCACCCAGAACTTGCGGTCGAACGACGCGTTGTGCGCCACCACCGGCAGGGAGCCGACGAAGCGGGCGGCCTCGCGCATGACTTCGCCCACCATGGGTGCCGCAGCCACCATGGCGTTGGTGATGCCGGTGAGCTCGGTGACGAAGGCCGGAATGCGCCGACCCGGGTTCATGAGGCTCTGGAACCGCTCGACGATGCGGCTGCCCTCCACCAGCGCGATGGCGATCTCGGTGGGCCGGTCACCCATGTCCGGGCTCAGGCCCGTGGTCTCGAAGTCGAGGACGGCAACGCGCTCCATCACAACCTCCCCTGGAAATTGGCGCTGCTGGCGCTGTCCGGACGCGCGCGCCAGTTGGCCGCCGTGCAGCGCCACGGACACCGCGGACAGCAGCAGGCACCGTCGTCGCACTCGTCTACTAGCGGGTTCGGGCTCAAAACAGCGTTGTGGCTGGTTCTGGCGGCATGGACACATCCGGCAAGCCACCAGAGGGCCTCGGCCGATCGAGAGCTCGCGAACGTGTGGACACGACGACGCCCGATGTGTCCACATGGCCAGCGACGCGGGCGACACATCCTTTCTGCCAAGCCTTTGATTTTCATGCGGAGCGATGTGTCCACATGGCCCAAACCTGCGAATAGTCATCCGCGTCGATCAGGCTCACGCCGGCCAGGACGGCTGCCGCGTGGCAGGCCTCGAGGGTCGGCGCGCCCCGGAGCTCCTGCAGGCACAGCATCGCCGAGCGCAAGCGCGCATCCATCGCGACACTTGGCGGGCCCCCGATTGCAAGGCACACCGTCCCTGTGGTTCGGACCTCGTTTCGCATGGGGCGGCAGTATGCCCGCCAAGCGAGCGACTTTCCCCTTGAAGGCAGGCCATCGAGGCGCAAGGCCATGCCGGAGCCGCTGACAGGAAAGCCACCGGGGCCGGACGCGGAAAGCGCCATCACGGGGAGTCGCCGCGGCCGAGCTGCGCCAGGATGCTCACCAGGGCGGCTGTCACCAGCGCAGCGCCGGCGACCACGACCCGGGCGGGCATCCGGCCTTGCGGGAGATAGGCTGACGCAATGCCCAGTGCCTGCTGCGCCGCCTGCGTTTGGCGCTTGACGCTCCTTTGTCCAGCCAAACCAGCAACTGGACCATTGTTGAACTCGGCGTTTGTTGTACGCAGCCTCGGGGACGCTGCGTTTGCGCAACCCTGCAATGCCATTGCATTCGCGGGCTCGGAGCGTTCACTGCGAAACTGCACCCGGCATGACGCCAAGCGCCCGGCAATCTGCGCCTGCGTCCAGCCAACTTCATGCAGCTTCCGAATACGCAGTTGACGAGCCTTACCAGCCGACGGCTCCTCTCAAAACAGCTGTCCCATGCTGGCCCCTCTGAAAGCCTGGTGGAGTTGAGCGTCAATGCGCCGATCAGTAGCAATGGCAGAAAACTGCTCGCAGCGCATGGCAAGTGATAGGGCCAAATCGTTGCCATCACAACCTATCGCAGGTACACTGTGTCTAGTGTCGCCATTGCAGGCGACTCACTCCAACAAAAGTTATTCAATGTTGTGTACCGCCATGGCTCTCAACGAATATCTTCAACATGTTGGACACGCTATATTCATCGTGATTTCAGGGGAAAACCAAATGGACCTCGAGAAGATAAAAACAATGCTTGTTCGTGCCTACGAGGCGAACGTTGAAGTCGTCCGCCGCGGGAAGCTCGAAGGCGACGGCCAAGAAATCATCAGAGAACCGTCTCTGCAAGAATTGCAAATTCCGATCCTATCTGGCTCGGCAGACAAAGACATGACCGCATGCGTCGAAGAATTTGCAAATGAAAAGAAATTCAAGCTATTCCAACTGGATCGTTCTCAAGATCCAGTCGACAACTTGATAATAAATATAGCTCACGCAGTGAGTGAAATCTACGCAGGGAAAATTAATGGATGTGTTATTCTAATTCTCAACTTTGACAAAGCAGGTGACGAGTGGCAGGAGATCTTGGATTTATATGCCAGCAACTATTTCAACACCCCAGAACCTGCTGCGAATGATGTGAATACGACTTCTGCCAACGAAAGAGGGCGGCGAATCAAAGAAATCCCAGAAAAACTATTGATTGTTGGGGTGCAACCGTCGACGGAGAGTTTGTCTGCGTGCCGAGGGGGAACGTCTGGCAGTTGCTAACGACGGCATGGACCAGGCTCGGCCGGAGGACGGCACGCTTGTCTGAGCTCAATGGAAGGACTCCCCCATGACGAGGCAGCAGGCTGGCGACGACGACTTCCTCGATCTCCTGATCGAGCGGTACCCGCGGCTGTTCAAGGGCGCTCGCCCCTTGGCGATGAGCCATGTGCCGCCGGGGTGGCTGCGGATCCTCGACACGCTGTGCGCTGCATTCGATGCCCGGCTCGATGATCACCAGGCTGCCACCTTCCAGGTCCGGCAGATCAAGGAGAAGTTCGGCGGCCTGCGCTTCTACTTTGCGCTGTCGCCGTGGGTGGAGGGCCGGGTCGTCAGCCCGCAGGAGCAGCGCCTGCGCGACGGCCTGGATGACCTGGTACGCACCGCCGAGGATCTGGCGTTGGCCACCTGCGTGCGCTGTGGCAGCCCGGGAACACTGAGATTCACGCCAAGCCAGGAAGTGTTGTGCGAGTGGCATGCCTCGGGCGCGGGACACGGCTGAGCCCGGCGCGCGGTCCCCGTGCCTGCTTTACCTTTGTGGAGCAGGCATGCCCTGTCCCTACGCCGCATCCAGCCGTGCACAGCCCGGCCTGCCCCAGGTGCGGTCACCTGCGTACACCGCCAGCCAGCGCTGCCGGAGGCCATCCGGTGTGTTCCTGTCAGTCGGCACTGCGGACGGGGCGCCATCAGCGCAAAGTCGGCAACTGCCGTCATGAGCACCTCCATATGCATTCGTGCTTGCGTGAGTGCCACGGACCGCAGCAGGCATGAGGCGGCATTGCGCAGGTGACCGTAGCAAGCAGCACCAAGTCTCTTGATTCAAAATCCCTATTCCGCCATACAAAGGCTCGGCTGGTCGTGAGCCGCCTCATCCAGGAGCCATTCGTACACGGTTGCGTCCGGCACCAGGTGTCGGTGGCGGTTAGAAAGCGCGCTTTTATGGCGGTGACGACGCGCTTTTCGACAGCGGGCTTTGAAGAAGCCCGCCACCCTTGGCGCCCTGCAGGGCGCCAAGGGTGGCGGAACGGGCCGATCAAGCTGTGGTTTGCGCAGCCCTCCGGGCGTTGACAACGCGCGCTACCTGAGGCCCGCTGTGCCTAGAGCGTTTTCAGGCTGACCGGCCGTAGCCGCAATTGCGGATGTAGTTGCGGCACTCTGTCGGGCTGAAGGCGTGCAGCAAGTCGCCAATGGAGTCCCACAGCGAATCCACCGTGCGTGCTGCCGTGCGACGTAGCAGCAGCTTGAGCTTGGCAAAGACCTGCTCAATAGGGTTGAGGTCCGGGCTGTAGGGCGGCAAGTACAGCAGCGTTGCGCCGCAAGCCTCAATGGCTTGGGCTACACCCAGAACTTTGTGCGAGCCGAGGTTGTCCAGCACCACGACGTCACCTGGGCACAACACGGGCACCAGGAACTGTTCAACCCAGGCAAGGAAGACTTCACCGTTGATGGCTCCATCGAGTACCAGCGGCGCGGCCAATCCCTGCTCACCCAGCGCGCAGACGAACGTGGTCGTGTGCCAGTGCCCGTGAGGCGCATGACCGACGCAGCGCTGGCCACGTGGCGAGCGTCCACGCGTGGGTGTCATGTTGGTCGTGGCCCAGGTTTCGTCCACGAACAACAGCCGCCTGTCACGCAGCTCGGGCCGACTCACGGCCCAGGCGAGACGTTCGAGCACTACGTCGTCGCGCTGCTGCTCGCTGGCATGCAGCGACTTTTTTTGAGCGTCAATCCCAGACGCCTGAGCGTCGCCCACATCGCCGCGATGCTGGTGTGAATGCCGTGCTCTTCATCGACCCACTGCACCAGTTGCTTGAGCGTGAGGTCATTGGCCGCGGCTACGCGCTCAACCAGCGCCACTTCCACGCTGGCCAGGCGCGGAGCCACGTGATTGCGCTGCTCTCCAGCGGTCTCGCACCCGGACTGCCGCTGGCGCGAGCGCACGCGTGATACGTACGACTGGCTCACAGCAAAGCGTGCAGCCACCTCGCTATTGGAGCCTTCAGCCTTCAGTACCCGATCCCGCAGATCCTGCGAATACGCCTGTCCCCGACGCCATGCCATGAGACACCTCCGTACTGCTGCTGTCCCATGGCGCCATGATCAGTCATGCTCAAAGCCACTACCGGCAGCCTGTGCCGGTTAGGCTGGAACCGCTCTAGCGCTACGACCCAGCCACTGCCCCCATGCCGCCCGCGAACAGATCTGCCCGGCTCTTTCTCTGCGCCCGTTGCCGGGCGCAGGTCCTGGTGTGCAGGCAGTGCGACCGCGGACAGCAGTACTGCGGCCGTGAGTGCTCCAGCCAAGCTCGACGCGAGCGCCGCCGCGAAGCGGCCCAGCGCTACCAGCGCAGCTCACGAGGACGCCAGCTCCATGCCGAGCGATCACGGCGCTGGCGCGCGCGTCAGCAGGCCGCAGCGGCGTCCATCACCGAAGCCGTCCTGATCGACGACAACACCGGCACCGTGACGCACCACGGTTGTTCTGCGGCCTTGATTGGCGCTTCGGTGCCTACAGCTGCCGTCACGGCCGTTCCGACGCCTATGCGGCCTTGTCCGTGGCGATGCAGCTGTTGCCGGCAGCCGCTCACGCCCTACGTGCGCCGTAGCTTCCTGCGCCGCGCACGGGGCCGCGACGCCATTCCCTGATCCGCGCCGCCGGATGGTGGTGACTACAGCTCGCCGACCGTGTGCCGGCGTGCAGCGTCATGCACCACTGGCAGCCTGGCGTCCACGGCCGCCGAAAAGCGCGTCGTGACCGCCGGAAAACCGCGTTTTTAGACCGCCGCCAACACCAGGGCAACGCAGAGCCCCGAGGTCTTGCCAGCGGGAACGCGAGGCGGCCATTCCAGCAACTCCAGATCCTTGCCGCTGAAATATTCGGCGAGCGGCTGCGCGGGTGCCTGGCCAAACAGACTGCTCCACCGGCCCAGGTTGGCAACCGCCAGAAGGCCGACGGTCCTTCCATGGACATGAGCTGCCATTTCTACCGCCGAGCGCAGTTGCGACAGGCCCGACCTCAGGCAGTTCGCGCTCGCGCTGGCCTTGACCTCCAGCACGATAGTCGTGCGCTGCTCGTGCCGGAACACGCCGTCGAGCTCGCGAAACCTCTCGACGTATCGGTTGTCCGGGCTTCGCTGCTCCCAGCGCAGCACTCTGGAAGGCGTCACTTGGTGGTTGCGCTGCAGCTCTGCTCGGACCCGGTCTTCCACGAGCTGGGTAAGGTCCTGCCTTGGATCGTACGTCCTGTCCCCCGAATTGGCCTTGGCCATGAACGCTTGACGCGCCATGTGCCGCCTGAAGCTCGCCGCATTGAGCGGCAGCAGCATTACACCCTTGATCGATGACATCAGGCTCCCTGTCTCGCATGTTGGACTTGGCGGGATGGAGGAACGTGCCGCGGCGTCGCCCTCGGACAACGGACTGCCAGCCCCAGGGCTTACCAAGCGAGGCTGTGCCTGGTCCTGCAGCAATGAGCGCTGCATTCACGGACATTCAAGAGTTTGCCGCCCGCAGCCTGCGAGCGCGACGCTGAACCGCATGCCTGGGGTGAGACGCGCACCGCCGTCGCCCACCACCGCGGCAATGCCGAAGATCCCGGTCCGCTTCTTCACGGGGCTGTTGCGCAAGCGATCTTCGACACGTACCGCATGCGGCGGCTCGAGGCAGGGGGTAATTGCCATTCGGGGACACCGCCCCGATGGAAAGAGCGAGCACACGACCCCCAAGCCACGGCTGCGCGAGGAACGAGCCGGTGTGCGCGTGCGCAAGCGCCTCCTGCTCAGAAACGCTCGGCCCAGCGCTCCCAGAAGCCGGGTTCGTCATGATGCGCGTTGCACAAAGCGGCTTCGAGCGGCAAGACAAGAAACGTGGCCTCGCGAAACCGCATGCTCCCGTCCGGGTGTTCCAGGTAGGCTTGCACCTTCTGGTAGCCAGGATCAGCCGGTGCGAAAGGCACGTCGATGTAGACCTGCCCGGTATAGGCGCGGATGCGGTGTTCGCTGGCGATGCCGCCGCAGGGCTGCCAGCCGATGCCTTCGCGGTCCAGCCACTCGATGATCTGGGAGCGCAAGGGCAGCGCATGGTGGTCAACGGGGTTTCCGTCAGCGTCGCGGAATTCCAGGTACAGGACGTCGCGCTGCTTCTTGCGAGCGATCGCGTCGATGTGCTCGATCAGTTGTGGCATCAACTCTCCTTCTCGGTGTCCACCGCCGTAACCATGCCGGCATTCACCAGCGCATGCTCAAGCATGGCCAGCCGCATGATCTCGACCTCCACTCCATGGGCCAGTGTGTCGTCTACCGTCACGCTGTAGGAGATGCTGGCCGCATGCGGGAGTCCACGTTGCAGAACCTGCAGGCTCTCGCGAATCCTGGTCAGGCGCATCGAGCGCGAGGGTCCCCGGAAGGCCGCGACAACGGCCTGGGTGCGCTCCACGGGAAGTGCGCCAATGAGCGGGCGGTGAAGCAGCTCCATGACCAAGCCATCGGTCAGGAGGCCCTCGACGGTGGTCGTCACGGACAACGCGGCGCGCCATGCAGCCCCCGTCTGCGGACGCAAGTCATCCAGGTCAAGGCAGACCATGCCTTCGGAGCGGGCGCAGCGCGTCACGAACCGGTGAAGCCGCAAGGCCGAGCCGGTTGCCTGGTGCAGAAGCTCCGCGGGTGCACCAGGCTTGCATTGCGGCGCAAGCAGCGTCACGCCAATGTCCCGGAGCTTTTCCAGGCAAGCTGCAAGGCGGGCTTGCCACGCGGCTGCAGGTTCGGCTGGCGACATGACAACGACCAGGCCAACGATGCCCTCCTTGGCCACGTGGCGGGCCAGCACGGCCATGGAGTTGGCCTCCTCGTCACTGTCAAGGCCGCAGAACATCAGCAGTCCGCCAAGGCGCTCGGTGGCCGGCATGGCCGACGCTGCTGACGCAGCAGCCAGAACGCTGCACGCGCGGGCTCCGATGCCAACGCTGCAGACGCCGGGTTCGCCGTTTTCCTGGGCGGCTGCATTCTCGGATGCCTGGGTCATGCCAAAAGCGCGCACACCGGCCACGGACGACATCGCGAAGCGTGCGTTGGCACCATCGTCGTGGGTATCGTTGCACTCGGGAGCAGGCCGCTGAGGCGACTTGGGCAGGTCATGCAACCGGCCTCGCCGGTGGAGTTCCTGCAGCGCCGCCGACGCAGCGCCAAATCCCAGCGACAGCTGACGCTGCACCAGCGAAACCGTCGGCCGTCGTGCCAGCGTGGACTTGCGGCACGCCCGCTCCACCAGGTCCAGCGCGATGTCGGCCAGGTGGGACAGTCTCTCGTTCTCGGCCCTTAGTTGCTCGATGACGAGCATTCGCGCCGGTTCGTCATGGGGTGACAGCCAAGACGCGCTCGGCTCCTCGGGTCCGGCGCCATTTGTGTTCGCCCCCATGCTCATGCCGGGCAGCCTCCGTCATGTCGCGGTGCCGCCGGGCGCGCGATGCGCTGCAGCAGCGTCTTGATATCGACAGCGTCGTCCAGCGTGTCGTCGTCGAGCGACAGGCACTCCAGATGCTCGTCGATGTGCGACTGGGTGCCGAAGAAGGACAGCGCTCGGAACACGCCGTGCAGCACCTCGCCCAGCGTCGTCTCGCCGCTGCGAAACCGTGCCGCCTCGCGGCCGCGCGCGTCGCAAGCCGCCTTGTCTTCGAGAACAACCACCTCCTGCGCCAGCCGCAGCGGCAGGTCCATCAACTCATCCAGCGCGGAAAAGCCCAGGTCCCAGCAGACGCGCTCACCGTGTCGGCCCAGCACCTCACCTTCCAACAGCAGATCCTGGCGCAGCAAGAACCCCACGCCGCGCAAGGCAAGCTGGCTGAAGCCCTCGACATCGTTGCGCGCGCCGTGACTGTTCAGGGTACGAAACAGCTCCAGGAACTCGATGCCGCACGGGCCGCCCCCGCGCCTGGGCTGCCTGGGACGCGCCAGGGCGGGCGCGGCATGCGCCATCAGGTCATCGATCCCCTGCCGGTGCAGCACGGCGCGCAACACGCGGTTGTCGCCCACCAGCAAGAACACGTCACGCAGCGTCAGCCCGGCGTCGAGCTCGACGCGATCGAAGATCCGCGCGTGAGCGTCGGGCGTCACGTCAGACGTAGCCCAGCGCGACTGCGGCTCGCAGTCCCGGCCCAGATGCCGCTCCCAGCGCAATGCCGGACCCACGCCCAGGACAAGCCGTTCGCGCCGCCCGTGTTCCGTATCGAGTTCCATGTCATCCATTGAATGGCCTTCCGCGCTCAAGCCAGCTTCTTCGTGTTGAACGCCGCACACGCGAGGCAGCGCCCGTTGCTCCACGCAAAGCGCTGGTTGGTACAGCCCTCGCGATTGCAGCCGTGGACACCGCAGCGAGCGCAGCGGTAGAGCGGAGCCTGGTGGGTCTTGCCCATGTACTTGCCTTGACACAATGCCATCACGCACTCCCTGAACTGGATCGGATGGCGCCATGGTGCCGGGGCTCTGCGACAGGTCATGTCGCATCCGGTGGCTTTATCGCCGCGGTTCCCATGCGACACGTCTTGTCGCAACACGGCCTGATCATGCTCACCGTTGCACTTTCAGGAGCCACCGCTTGCCCACGCCCCACTCCACCTCCACCGCGGTGCCCACGGTGCGCCGGCTCGCGTGCAACGCCTTTGGCCGCGACTTCATTGCCAGCGATCTGCATGGCTGCCACCGTGCCCTCATGCAGGCGCTGGACGCAGCGCGCTTCGACCCCGATGCCGGTGACCGACTGCTGCTTGGTGGCGACCTCATCGACCGCGGCGCGGAAAGCCTCCAATGTCTGCGGATGCTGCGCGAGCCGTGGGTGCATGCATGCCTCGGCAACCACGAAGCGATGCTGCTGACCTGGCTCGGTCGTCGCCACAGCGATTGGCACGATTCCGAGGAGTTCACCGACAACGGCGGGGCCTGGGCTGAGGCGTTGCTGGAGACGGCTAGCCGGCGTGACCTGGAAGAGTTTGCGGAACTGGCCACCGTCGTTGAGCAACTGCCGCTGGTGCTGGCGGTCGAGGACACGGCCATGCCCTTCAACGTCGCGCATACCGACTTGCAGCCGCTGGTGAGTCCAGTGCGCACTCGCGGCCGGCGACGTCAAGCGACGCTGCAGGAGCGCCTGTGCCAGCTCGAACCGATACCCAGCGAACTGGCAGACCCCGCGCTCTGGAGCCGAGCGCTCGCCTTCGAGCTGGAAGGCCGGTGTTCGCCCGGCGCACGAGCCTGCCTTGCGGGCGACGTGCTCATTGTCTCCGACAAGCCCGTTGAGCCCGGGTTGGCGCTGACCTACGTTGGCCACACCCCTGCGCCGGCGTTGAGGCTGCACCGTTCGCGCTTGTTCATCGACCGCGGCGCCGTGTATACCAACGCGACCGATTCCCAATGGCGGCTGGCGCTGCTTGAGCACCGGCGCGTCGTGGCCGGCCTGGGTGACTGCTTGCCGCGACGCTGGATCGAAAAGCTTGCCGCCAATCAAGCCATCAACAGCTGCCACGGCATGCCGATATCGAGGGCAGGTCTGACCAACCGGGTGTCCGACGCGTGCGTGGCCTGACCCACACGGGACGACTCGACGGCCTCAACCCGGACAATGCGCGCGGCGCAAGGAAACGAAAACGATGGACCCGCAACTGCTCATCACCAGGATTCGCGACGGCGCTTATGACGACAAGGAACTGCGCCAGCTCCGCGAGAACTGCCTGCAGCGCAACGCAGGCCAGGAGGTGCTCGACGCCATCGAGCTGCGCATGCGCTTGCACCATCCGGCCGCTGCGACGCGGTTGTTCGGTGCCCGGCAGGATGGCGCGACGGCGCTGCTGCAGAAGGAGAGCGAGCGCCTCGAGCGCACCTACGACCTCTCGCGCAACCGGCACGAACGGCACGTCAAGACCGGGGGTGATGAGCAGACCGGAGCCAGATCCGTGTACCGCTACATCTCGTATTGCAACGACGCCCGGCAAGTGGTGGAGCTCTCGCTGCGCCAGAACACTCCCGCCTCCTCGTTGCAGGCTTGCGTCACCCGCTACGTCGCAGGTCAGCGGCAAGCGGGCAACGAGCGAAGTTTTGCCATGGGCCGCTTCGATGAGGCCGTGGTCCTGTACGAGGAACTCCTGCGCGACTTGCTGCAGCCGACGTGATGGACCGCAACTTCGCCCGGTTGCTGGACCTGCTGCTGCTGTTGCCACGCACGGGCCGGCTTTCGACCTCGCAGCTGCGCGAGCGGCTGGCTGCTCGGGGCCACGAGGTCACGGCGCGCACAGTGCAGCGAGATCTGGAAGACCTGGCGCAGGCCTATCCTGTCGAGCGCGATGCGCAGCCGCCCCTACGGCTGGGGCTGGCACGAGGGGGCGCCGCGGCTGTCGCTGCCGGGCATGGACTGGGCCGAGGCGGTGAGCTTCCAGATGCTGGCCACCTACCTCGAAGGCGTGCTGCCCAGCAGTGTGATGGAGACGCTGCAGCCCTACGTGGACCAGGCGCGCGACAAGCTGGCGCTGCATTTTCACGACCTGCCGCTACGTCATTGGCCGCAGCGGGTACGCATCATCCCGCCTGGCCCGTCGATGGCCGCGCCGCGGGTTTCGAGCGCCGTGCACGCCGCGGTTACCGAAGCCGTGCTGCAGGGGCGGCAACTGCGCCTCAGCTACCGCGGCTTCGACAAGGCGCAGTCGCGCAGCTACCTCGTGTCTCCGCTGGGGCTGGTGCAGTTTGGGCATGGTTTCTACATGCCGGTGCGCTTCGACGGCCACGAGGACGTGCGCACGCTCAAGCTGCACCGCGTACAGCGGGCGCAAGTAGCCCCCGGCCCTTTGGGCATCGAGCACTTCGACCTTGGCGCATGGATCGACGCGGGCGCGCTGGGCTTCGGCGGAAGCGAGGGCGTCCAGTTGGTGGCGCGCTTCTTCGACGGCGCCGGCGAGTGGGTGCAGGAGGCGCCGCTGTCGGCCGACCAGGAAGTCGTGGTGGAGGCCGGCGGCACCCATGTCGTGACGGCCAGCGTGCTCGCGACGGTGCAACTGCGGCGCTGGCTGCTGGGACTCGGCAGGCGGGTGGAGATTCTGCAACCGCCCACGCTGCGCGAGAAAATGGCCCGGGAGTTGCGCGCCGCTGTGGCGCGCTACGCTGCCGCCACCCCGTCCATGGAGACCTCCCGTCCTTCATCAAAGGCCTTGGGATGAGTGCGTGAGACGTCCTGTACCTTCTCCAATGCATTGGAGTGAGCGTCCATGACGGCCTGGAAGGCGGCCAAGCACGTTGGCTCGGTCAAGTCGTAACTGTTGGGCCCGTCGACTTTCCACTTGAGCGACCTCGAATAGATCTTCATCGACGCCCGGGTAGCACTCCGACTCGGGTCGCAGAAGCTATCGACCGTCTTCTCGGAACACGTGATGGCCCCCTTGGGATTCGAGCCGATGTTTTCGAGAAAGTGCTTCAGCAAGTCGATCTGCGCGGGTTTCTTCACGCTGCCTGGAAGGTAGAGCTTCAATTCCACGTCCTTCCGATGCTCGCGGAATGCCAAGTGATAGTGGACGAGTTCGTCAAGCTTGACTTCGGCATTGCCGTGTGCCCACTTCATCGCAAGCCACGATTCCGGAACGAAGCGCAGCGTGGCGGCCTTTCCTGCGCGGTTGCTCCATGCCTTCAATTTCTGCCCGGAGGCTTTTTCCAGTTTGCAAAACACTTTATCAAGGAAGTCCGCTTGCGGTTTCCTCGCGACCTCGATGAGCCGGTCGAACAACTGCTGGTACTGCCAGTAAACTTGTTCCCACCCAGCGCCACTCCAAGGATTGACCGGCTCATCCTTGCGCTGCTTTTCCGCCAGCGCCTTCTTGAGGGCCGCGAGCGCTTCGTAATGCTTGTCGGCAAACTCGCACAGTAGCTCGTTGGCGGAGGTGCGGTCTGCCTCTCCACCCAGTCCGCAGATCAGATTCAGGTAACGCTCCAGGAAATACGAGCGCGCATCACCTTGACCTAGAACTTTGGCCGGGCTTTCTGTCAGGCTTTTTCTCAGCGCCGTGGCAACTTCAACACTCCATTGAATGTTTTGCCAGTCCGGATTGCGGTTGATAACGTCGCAATCCTCGTCAACCGTCAAGTACAGCATTTTCAGCGTGTGCTGGCCCTTGGTATACCGTTGGGAGAGAGAGAATTGGTAATCGGCTAGTTGCCCATCACCTTCCGTGCTGTCGATCTTGGCTTCAATCGCGACCGCCCAGGAGTCGCCTTCGATCAAGATGTCGAGTTCACCCTTCTTCCGCTTCTGCTTCTGGTGCTGCGCGTTCCTCTCCTGTTCGGTGAACGAGGAATTCGATCGCAGGTGTTTGTCTACCAGAGCGAGTTCAGCGTGAACCAATACCTGTTCGGTGCTGGGAATTTCGCCGAGCACCTGCTCCAGGAAGTGATGCAAAAACGTATGGCCCAGGCCATGATTTTGGCGCGGATCAAGCAACCAAGCCAGCGTGGTTGTATGCCGGAGTTCATAACGCTCGACCTTGAGAACCTTGAACGGGTCAAAGACCGTCATTTGTTTGAGAATTTTCTGGGCCGGGTCCGCATCAGCAATTGCTAGGAGTTGCTGCATCAGCGATGGCATAGTGTCTTGTTGAAGATCTTTCATAATTTTTTGCGGCGCACAGGTTAAAAACGCAGAAGTTGGGCTACGTAAAATTTATAGCCTCAATCCTTGAGGTATACGGGCACCTCCCCAACCCACAAGGCATCCATATGACTGCGGCGTCTTTCACCTAAGCTCGCGTCAGGCTTGACGTCACAACCAAAGAACAGACCTATGGCTTCCGTCGCGGCATGAGAAATATAGTCTTTCCAGGCCGGCTGTTTTTCTGTGGGCTTGTTGTCAGCGCTGCATGAAGAGTGTGTGGCTTGCGTTGCGGCAGTGGAAACATACTTCCAGAAATTCAGTTCTTTTGCAGAATCGTAGATTTCAACGATCAGTCGCATCATGTTTATGATGAATTTATTGCTATCAACTGGAATTTCCGGCAAAACCACAAAATCCTTGTATCCGTTCGGCTGATCTTCTAGCCAACCCTTAAATGCATTGAGAATTTTGTTCGCACTAAATTTATCGTTTCCATTCAAATGATCGCCAGCGCCTGTAGACAGAAAGTGCCGAAGCCACGCGAATGCCGCAGTATTGCACAGCGCTTCCTCCATAAGTATGTAACCATTGCAGTGCTGCTGGGCGCGATGATAGCGACGCTCCTTTATATCTTTTGTGCCGCCCTCAATGAAATCGGTCAGCGAACAGATGTCTTCGATCCATGCATGACACAACTCATGCGCAAACAGGAAGAAAACAACTGAAAGCAGGACTACGTTGATATTTTGGCCGGGGCATCGTTCGTGAACCCTTGTTGCGGCCGCCAGTGCTCCGGCCTTGCTGATATGGATGCCGTATTCTTTGCCGTCATAAAAATGTGCTGACCGATAGCAGGCCAGAAGCTCATTGTGCCAATCGGGGGAGTGGGCAATGCCACCCTTGACTGGCGGGGCCTCTTTGCTGCCGTTGTCTTGGGAAGCACCCCATCCGTCTTCAACGGATATAGAAGCCTTATCGGAAACGTCATTCAGATCCCATTTCGGTTGCTTGGCGACGATACTATTGCCAGACAGGGAAAACAACCCGGCGCGATCCGTGTTCTGGGCGTCCCGTCCATGAGAAAACTTCTTTTCAAGAGCAGATTCCCAGACATTTTTCCAATGCCAATTCAGGTTGCCATCGATAACGAAGGACAACAACCGGTTTTCCTGATCACCCGATTTTGAGATGAAGAGAAACTTCTGCGAGAAAGGAGCCAGCGATGAAATGCTTGCCATGATCGTCAAGTGGTTAAGATGACTTCAAGAGGTTGAGGCGTCCACAGCAACACGAGTAGATGACTCAATCTCATAATGATTGCGCAGAGCGGATTGAATTTATTTCTTTGCGCCCTCACATCTTTGCATATTTGTCAAGACCGCTATTAATCAGTTCCATCTGACATTTAACCAAGCCAGCCTTTCCTAGGTACAAATGTTTGTTGACTATGGTCATTACGTCGCCGCAGTCGATTTCGAGGCGCTCGCACCCCTTGACAAAATACACATGCAGCACTCTGGACAAATTTGGGTTGCCCTTGGCATATATGCAGCGGACTTTGCCGATGGATTTGTGCACGTTTTCGAGCGAACTGATCTTGTTGCCTTGCAGGTAAAGATCGCCATCTATCTCGATCGGGCCACCATCAATAGAGCTGATCCGATTGTGACTGCAAATCAAATCCCCCCCAATTTTGGAAGGCAAGCCTTTCAGCGACAGCAGCCCACAATGGCTAAGATCGACATCTCCACCCACGATTCTGGGAATTGATTCCAAGGAGATAAGCCTGCATCCAGCAAGCGAAATACTGCCCAATCTTTGGTTCATGGTGAAACTTCCATCCTTTCTTTTGACATCATGGGTGTAGATGCCGCCACATGAGCTGGCGACTGATTTGCAATCCCGAAAGGTACGTGGACGGCCGGGAGAATCTCCGACGCCGGAATCAGATGGGCCTGCTGGTCATCGAAGAACATGTGCGGCGCGAGCACTTCGAGCACGCGGCGCTTCTCGACGCCGCCCAGGAAGAAGGCCTCGTTGACCGTGATGCCCCAGCTGCGCATCGTGTTGATGACGCGCTCGTGCGCCGGCGCGCTGCGAGCGGTGACGATGGAGATGCGCAGCATGGGCGTGTAGGAAGGCTCCTCCTGCGCCCGGGCTTCTTCCAGCCGCTGGATGCCCGAGAGCTTGTGCAGGAACTCCTTGAGGGGGCCCGGGTTGAGCGGCACGTCCACGTTACGGGTCTCATGCTCGTTGAACGCGTCCAGGTTCCGACTCTTGCGGTACACGGCTTCTGCTTCGTCATCGGCGATCACGCCATCGAAATCGAAGGCCAGTCGCAGCCCGGTGTCGTCCACCACGTCAAGATGGTTTGAGCTCAGCACCTGGCCGGCCGGGTAGCCCGCCAGGGTGGCCTGCCGCACGTCGGCCTCGTTGGCCGAGAGGAACAGGCTGATGCTGAAGGCGGGAATGAAGCGGTGCGGCGACGATCCCTGCAGGAACACCGCGCGTGTCATGCCCAGGTTGTGGTGGGCAATGGATCTCATCACGCGCATGCCCGTGTCGGGGTCGTTCCTCGACAGCAGCACGACCTCCACGGGTGGATCCTGGGGCTGGATGCAGTTGATGGTCAGCAGCCGCCGGATGAACGGAAAGGCGACCCCCGGCGCCAGCGGCACGTGCTGGTGCTCGCGCTGGAAGGAGCGGTAGGCCTGCTCGCCGTGCTCCCGGAACACCCTGTCGGATTGCGTGAGGTCGAACAAGGCGCTGGAGGCCAGTCCGATCACGAGACGGTTGTGGAGGGCGTATGACATGGGCGTTGGATGGGGTACTGGGGAAGTGCCCGGGCACGGCACGTCGGTGCTCGTTGGCATTGATGTGCGGCTACAGCTTGTCCAGCCATTCATCGAATTCCTCCAACGTGAACGTGCGCAGCGGCGCCTGCTCTGCGGCTTCCAGACGTGCTGCCAATTCGCAAGTGCTGGTGTCGTCTGGCGTCCCGAAGAAGGACAGCTCCCACAGCACCGAGTGCAGCACCTGCCCCAGCGTCACGTGCGGATGCAACGCTTCATCGATGTCACGGCCGTTGCCCTTGTCCCCGGCTTCGCTGACCACAACCACAGGGGACACGCGTAGCGGCAGCGCCAGCAGCGATCGCAGCGGCGAGGCCTTCACGGCCCACTGGACACGCTGGCCGGCGCTGCAGCCCAGCTCGGGCCGGTCATGCTGCAGTACGACCCCAATGCCATGGAGCGTCAGACGGTGCAGCGGCTCGTACGTGCGCGTGGTCGTGTCCAGGCTCCAGTGCTGGCACAGCTCCAGGTCCTCGATGCCATCGTCCGGGTCCTCTCGCGTGACCGGCGCGCTGCCCCTGCAGGCCTCAGCACTGATCTCCTGCGCGTAAGACCGACGATAGACCTCCTGCAACAGCGGGCTGCACGCCAGCAACCCAAGCAAGTCGGCCAGGGTGACCCGTTCATCCACGCTGACCGGCTCGCCCAGCCACTCGTGGGCCTGGGCCGTCACGTTCTCATCGATCCAGGCGTCGCGCTCATCGGTAGAATTTTTCGCCGCGAAACATGCGATGAGCAGTGGTCCGGATTTCAGGGTCAATCTTGGCAAAGGACTTCCTTCAACGCCATACGTCCTGGCAGCGCGAATCGACGCGCTGGCCGCTTTCGCATGCTGAGGTCAGTTGATATGCGACAGGGCCACATCCCGCGTGCGCGCCCGACGCACACAACATCACGCCGCCTATCGGCAACCATGTCAATGGCCCGGACCACCGAATATTCCGATATCGCGGCCGCCCTTCTTGCCTACAAACCTCAGCAGCCGGGGATAATCGGGCCAACACGACGTCCTGTAGAAGTCACGGCCGCCACTGCCTCCATGGAGCAACACTTGTGGCCGCCCAGCCGGGTTACCCAGGACTGTCCGAGCGAACACCTGCTGCGGATCGGTGAAGTTTGTCCAGTTCCTTCCGAAGCCATGACCTGGCTGGATGATGGCAACGATCTTTGGCTTCATCGCATGGGCGACGTAAAGCGCCTGGAACGCCGCCACGCCATCCGCACACAAGTACAGCAGGCTGAAGCGCCGCGGGCCGTGACTGTCCGGCATCTTGCGAAACCGCTGGAAGACGGCCCATATGCAGAACGGCTCCTTGATGTAGTCCTGGTAACTCCAGGGATCGCCATCCTGAGGAAGCAGCGCAGGTAGTTGCCAAGGCCGTGAGGACAGCTCGTGTTGCCGCACGTCGCGCATGGCAAGCAGCTCGTAGCCATGGAACCCCGGACGTTCCAATGCGTTCATGAGCGCTTCACGCTTCATGCCGTAATCGACGTACACGAAGCTGAACACGTTTCCTGCAAGGCGCCGAATCGGGTTGCCGTCGAAGCCGGATGCGGGGTAGTAGAGCGAGTCTTGCAAGAGGCCGTCCAGTGGCAAGGAACGGCTATTGATGTTGTCCCGTTCAACGTCCGCAAGCCACTGCGGCTCCTGTATCTCAGAGATTGCCTTGATCACGTGTACTCCCAGTTTTTGGCACCGGCGCTCGTCAGGCAACTGAAGACGCCGGTCGCCCTCGACCCCGTTTGGCTTGTTGCTGCCCGACGTGCACCAGAGACGTGGCTGCCGGCTGTGGTTCGGCATATGGCTCGACCGCGTGACGACGGTACAGAGCGCGACAGGCGGCGCCGTCGCAGCCCCGGCTCACCGGCCTCACCGGACGCTGCTCGCGCAGGTTCCACGCTCCGGATGCGGCTGCCGTCGATGCTCGCGTTCCTTGCACGCAGTTCGCGACCGACCGGCTGCGGAAATCAATCGTCCACTTGGCACTCCAGGTGCGAAGAAAAGACGTCGTCGGTCACCGTTCTTGCCTTCCAGCCCTGTCCGGCGGGTTGCACGACGAACTGCACGCAATCGCGCAGGCTCACGTCGTCTTCCTCATCATCACTCCCGATGGGATAGGTTTGCGAGAATGGTGCGAGGGCATCCCCAAGCATTTCGACCAGCGAGTCACGACCTTCGGCGTCCTCCGGGTCCATCTCGCACATCCTGGAGAGAATCGAGCAGTCAACCAGCGTACCGGGCAGCCACTCCACGGCGCTGGAGTAGCCTGCACACCACCTCAGCCCTGTGCCTTCGAGGAATGCCTCCATGAGGAAGTTGTTCTTCCCTGCAAAACAGGCTCCGAGCAGCACGCCGGTGATGTTGAATTTCTTTGACTTCTGCCCGATGTCAAACAGGACATCCTGCACCTTCACGCCGCCGATATGGATTCTCGAGCCATGCCCTGCGACATAGACAGTGGTATTGGCGTACCGTGTCTTGCAGAGGCATTCCAGGGCCTGCTTGAAGCTCCTGTAGTCGTAGAAATTTGCATGGAACACTTCGGTGCTACCGGCATGCTTGGCGACGCCTTCGACGAAAGGCAGCACGCTTGACCGATTCGCGTCTCCAGAGTCAAGTTCCCAAGGGCATTCAAGCACAAGGATCGCGTTATTCGAACTGGTTGGTTTTTTCATTTATTGATCTAGTTGATTTGACAACAAAACTGGTTTTGTCGATACCATCAGGTACCGGGATGGCCGAAGTGGTACGCGCTGCTGTCCTGCGGCAACAGCGCTTGCTCGTTGACGGCATTCGCAGACCTGGGGACAGCAGCACACCGCTCAGGACCTGACGCCAAGGATTCAAGGCGTCATCCTGGGCGTCTCGTCGCAGTAGCGGTCCATGCACCGGATCATTTCAGCCTGGTGCGCAAAAGCCAGTTCATCGCTCCATTGCCTGTTGCGGTAGATGAGGTCCAGTTTCAGCGAATCGACGCGGGCCTTGTTCCGGTTGTGGAAGCGCTGCCGCTTCTCGTTGTAGGGCAGGTTGCCGTACTCGGAGTTGACGCTGCGCGACACCAGAGCAAGGTTGCCGAAGTGGTGCAGTGCCTCATCGACCCGGTTGTCGTCCCACTGCGTCGGTGTCTGCGGCGAGACGTGCTCCACCGAACTCTTGGCCGTCATGCGGAAGTCGCTCCAGCCCGGCTCCTCGTGGCGCAACAGGTACCACAGGACGAATTCCAGCTTGTAGAACCAGTAGTGCGCGAACTCCGTGCCGGCGGGCTTCTTAAGCTCCGAGGCATGCACCAGATCCCGGCACTGCCACGGGTCTGCCATGAAGGAGCGGGTGCGCCGCACGAGCGGCTCCTCGGTCGCAGATCCCAGCAGGTGGTTGTCCAGGTGGCGCACGTATTGGAAGATCTGCTCGGGACGCCTGTCGCTGTTGCGGTGCACGTACATCAGCAGCGGGGTGACCCAGTACTGGGTCGTGATCTCCTGCGAGTGGTACAGCATGCTCTGCAGCAGCGAAAGTTCGCGGCTGGTGTCCGACTCGCGCGAGCGGTTCATGTAGCGGTTGTGGCTCCTCGCGCTCGTGCTGACGCTGATGGCGCTGATCAGGTGGACCTCCTCTTCGCCCTGGTCCACCCACTTGATGAAGTGCTGGTCGAACAGCACGCGCAACCGCCACAACAGGTCGATGAAGGAGCGCGCGTCGCCGGCGTCGCGCACATGGGGGAAGAAGCTGTTGTCGAACAGCGCCAGCAGATCCCGATCCAGCAGGCGCGGTACATCCTCCAGCTGCCGCTGTGGTGCCTGCTCTGCCAGCCAGATGCGCAGGACGTGCTGCAGGAACAAGGGAAAGCCGAACATGCTGCGCACGCCCGAAGGCGCCGTCGTGCCCTGTTGGCTCTCGGTATCGCCGGCAGGCCCGTCCGCAGGGCATCCAAGGATCTCGTGCAGCGAGCGGGCATGGTGCGCGCCGCGATCGCCGTCCCGGTCATCGAGCACGCTTCTCACGCAGGCCGCATCGAGCAGCTGCTTCGCCTCGTACAACGCCGTGACGCGATGTTTGGGCAGGCTGGAGAGGGCACACAGGTTGTCCTCGATGAAATCATCCATGCCGGCACAGGCATCCCACAGCAAGGCATAGCTGCTGCGCTCGCTCTCCTCCAGCGCCTGAAGCAGCCGCGCCTTGAGGACCTCGTGGTGCTGCAGTTGCGCGCCGCGGTTGTTGATCACCTCGAACAGCTTGTTCAGGTCCGTCTGGCGCGGTACGGTCGTGATCACGAAGCGCACCCGGGTGAAGACGTATTCGGCCAGTTCGGCACGGTAGCGCTCGCGATCCTCCACTCTCCGCTCGCGGGCCGCCTGCTGGAAGACGGATTCCATCAGGTCCATCGCGGTGCGCATCCTCGCCGTGGCCGTGGCCGCGGCATCGGCCTCGTCCATCCCGCCATGGGCGCCGCCGGCCAGATCCGCGAGGAAGCGGTTGACTTCCGGACGGATGGCGAACTGCAGTCGCGGCACCATGCCGTCACCAAGCTTCACCCGCATGAAGGCGTCCAGCGCGTGCCGCCACACGCGGCACAGCAGCCACAGCGTGGTGAATCGCTGCTGCCCGTCCACGAGGTCGAAGCAGCGGCCGTTGCTGCTCTCCTGCTCGACCATCAGCGTGCCCCCCAGGAAGAACAGCGGCTCGCCACGAGCGTGGGCGTTGCACAGGTCTTCCAGCAGCGTGCGCACCTGGTCGTCGCCCCACACGTACAGGCGCTGGTACAGCGGCACGCGAAAGTGCCACTGTTCCTTTTGCTCTGTGATCTGCCTGAGGGAATAGAGGTTTGATTCGATGTTCATCGTGCCGCCTGCGCAGTCTTGTTCTTGAGCCATTGCACCTTCTCCGAGAGCGATCCTTCCCGTCCGTAATACCGCAGCACGGCCCGCTTGTAGACCGACTGCACGCCGCCGCCGTCCGCGTCGATGGACTCTCTTGCGTAGACCGCGGGCTTGGCATACCGCGGCGAGGCCAGTTCGCTGGTCACCTGCTCCGGTCGGTAGGCGCTGGCAATCATGTCCAGCAGGTTCATGCCGCCGGACCTGAAGAAATTCTGTGCCGCTTCCTGGCGCACCTGCTGCTTGTCGAGCCGCACTGCGCCGAGCGCGTGCTCCAGCCACAGCGAGAACTCCCAGAGCCTCTCGTCGCCGAACTGGTCGCTGTACATGAGCAACGCCAGCAGGAAGATCTCGCGCAGGTAGAGCGAGTTCTTCTCGACCATGCCGTGGTAGACATCGCGGGCGCGGTGGACCTCGGTGGAAACCACCTCCTCGGTCATCAGCCTGCGCAGCAATGCCGCGTACTTGTCGGTATAGAGGAAGAAACCCAGGCCGCTGTGCACGGGCTGCCGGATGGCAAACGGCAGGTCGCAGGCGTGCGGGCTCAGCGGGATCGATGCCGCCTGGATCTCGCTTGCGCCTTCGTCCTTTACCACCAGCGCCGTGCCGAGGCGGTTGTGACGCGATCGGTACAGCGGAACGGTCGAGCCGTCGCCTTCCGGTGCCCAGGACTGCTTCTCGAACTCGTGCAGGAGCGCGTCGTGCCCGCCGTGGGACGCCTGGTTCCCCGTCCAGCAGCGCGCCCGCCACAGGAACTTGGTGAACAGGGCCGCCGTGAATTCCTTCTCGTGCGACAGGACCTTGTCGCCGCGCTGCACGCCTTCCCAGCGCCGGGCACACAACGCCTGCAACTCGTCCTTGCGCGAGCCACCCGCGCCGTCCACCGCACGCAGGTGGTAGGCCTTGAGCAGGTCGGTGGCATGCAGCGTGACGCCACGGTTGTTCTGGGTGTCGAAGAAGGTGAATGCCAGGTCGATGTTCGGCACGCACACGAGCGTGAACTCGATGCGCCGCAGCACGTCTGCGGTGATGCCTTGCGCGTTCGCTCTCAGATAGGCCGCCGCTTGCTGGATGCGACGCGCGGACTGCGGCGAGTACGTCAGCGCGCAGTTTGCCGGCAGCTTGCCCGTGAGGCAGTGGTACAGCACGCACAGCGCCGTGAGCCGCTGCTGGCCGTCGATCACGAACCGTCGCTCGTTCCGAATGTCGCGATGCAGCAGCACGCTGCCCATGTAGTACGGCGGCTTGGGGTCCGGCAAGCGCTCGTAGTCGCGCAGGTCGTCCGCCAGCTGCGCGATCTTGTCCTCGTCCCAGACGAAGCCACGCTGGTAGGTGTCTATGGCCAGCGGCAGATCGGCTCCCTCCAGCAGCTCGGCAAGGCTCGCTACGCGGACCTGTACGTCGTCGCGCCGCGTGCCGTCATCGCCCGGCTCCAATGCCTGTCCTGCTTCCACCATCAATGCTCCCTCGTCGTTGATCGTTTCAATGCACATCCCCGCTGCTGCCTGGCGGTACGGACGGCGTCGGGCCCCTGGCGCCCTCGTCACCTTGCCTTCCGGTGCAGCCGCGATGCGCTCCAGCGCGGCTCCCCGTCGGCCGCGCCCACGTTCACCTGCCCCCGACAACGCGGGCACGCTCGTCGGCCATCAGGCCGCCAAAGCGCAGCACCCGGCGCCGCACGGCCTGTTCCAGCACTCGGGCTTCCCCGGCCTCGACCAGGCTGAACCAGCTCTTGGCTCGCGTGATACCGGTGTAGATCAGCTCGCGCGTGAGCACGGGGCTGGCGCGGTCGGGCAGCACCAGGGCGGCATGGGTGAACTCCGAGCCCTGCGACTTGTGGACGGTCATGGCGTAGACGGTCTCCACGGCCTGCAGCCGGCTTGGCTGGACCCAGCGGATGCCCGTGCCGTCCTCCGCGGTGAATGCCACCCGCAACGAGCTGCCGCCCCGGTCCCCCGGAAGCTCCAGCGTGATGCCGATGTCGCCGTTCATCAGCCCCAGGCCGTAGTCGTTGCGCGTCACGAGCACCGGGCGCCCGGCGTACCAGCCGTGCGCGGCGGCAAGCAACCCTTCCTCGCACAGCCAGGTGGCAATGCGCTGATTGAGCCCCTCCACGCCCCAGGGGCCGCGGCGCAGGGCGCACAACAGCTGGAACTGGCCGTGCGCGTGCAGCACCGCGCCCGCCCAGGCGTCGATCTCGGACTGGGCCGCGCCGGCCGCAGGACGCCCGTCGCGCAGCACATGCAGGTAGTGCCGGTAGCCCACGAGGGGCTGTGCTTGTGCGCTGGTGCGCGGCGGGCCATCGGCGCCGTCGATGGCGAGCCGGCGCAGGGCGGCATCCTGGCGCTCGCCCAGGCTCAGGCGCGCCAGCTCGGCGTGTCCGCGGGCCAGGACGCGGTAGACCTCGTCCACCCGCCCGGCATTGACGGCGCTGGCCAGCCGGCCGATGCCGCTGTCGGCGCCGAAGCGGTGGCTGTGGCGCAGCATGGCCACTGCCTGGTCCAGCGCGGTGCCGTCGGGGTCGAGGAGGTGCGGCGCGACCAGCTCGCCGGCGACATCGGCCAGCCAGGCCGCGATGCCCGGCGTGTAGTGGCCGCCCTCGGCACGGCGGCACAGCTCGCCCAGCACGCTGCCCGCCTCCACCGAGGCCAGCTGGTCCTTGTCCCCCAGCAGCACCAGGCGCGCGGCCGGTGGCAGCGCGTCCAGCAGCGCGGCCATCATCTCCAGGTCCACCATCGACGCCTCGTCCACGACCAGCACGTCCACCGGCAGCGGGTTGCCCGCGTGGTGGCGGAAGTGGCGGGTATCGGGGCGGCTGCCCAGCAGGCGGTGCAGGGTCGAAACCTCGCACGGGATGGCCGCACGCACCGCCTCGGCGTCCGGCAGCCCGTCCAGCGCCAGCCGCGTGACCGCCCCGGCGATCGACTGGCTCAACCGTGCGGCCGCCTTGCCCGTGGGCGCGGCCAGCCGGATGCGCAGGGCACGGGCTTCAGGCTGAGCAAGCGAGAGGGCCTGCAGCAGCGCCAGCAGGCGCACCACGGTCGTCGTCTTGCCGGTGCCAGGCCCGCCCGTGACGATGGCAAACGCGCTGCGCGCGGCCAGCGCACAGGCCATCTTCTGCCAGTCCGGTCCGGGAACCGCGGGGTCACGCGGGAACAGCCGCTCGAGCGTGGTGCGCAGGGTCTTGTCGGACAGGGGACGCGTGCTGCCCAGCCGGGCGTCGATGCCGGCGCGCACGTCCTGCTCGTAGGACCAGTAGCGGCGCAGGTAGACCCGGGTGCCCACGCACACCAGCGGCGTGTCGCCCACGGCGTTACCGACGAGCGCCGGGTGCGCCTGCAGCACGCGGCGCCAATCATTGGCCGTGAGACCCATGAGCACGTCGGCCGGCAACGGCAGGGGTTCTTCCCCGGCCAGGTCGTTGTCGCCGGGCGGCGGCAACGACAGGGCGCGGCCCGGGTCGCGCAGGGTCTGCTCCAGGTCGAGGCAGGCGTGGCCGTGGCCGAGCTGGTAGCTCGCCAGTGCCGCCGCCAGGATCGCGAGCGGCGGGGCGTCGGGGGCCTCGCGCACGAGGAAGGCGGCGAAGGCCGCGTCGATCTCGCGCAGCCAGGCATGCCGGGCCCAGCGATCGATGAGGCCCAGCATGGCCGTGGTGTCGGCCAGTGGCGCCGTGGTCAGGGCGGGCGTCATGCGACCTCCTTGGTGGGGCAGCGGGTGAACAGGCGGTCCAGGGCCTCGATCAGCGTCCGGGGCGGACGCTCGGCATGCACGCCGCCGCCGCTGGCCTGGCTGCCGCGCAGGAACAGGCACAGGGCGCCGCCCACGTGGCGGTCGTAGTCGTAGTCGGGCAGCCGCAGCCTGAGCAGCCGGTGCAGGGCGAGCAGGTACAGCGCGTACTGCAGTTCGTAGCGCCGCTCGGCGACTTCCCGGCGCAGCGCCGGCGCGGCGTACGCGCCGTCGTCGGGCCCGAGCCAGTTGGACTTGTAGTCCACGACGTAGTAGCGCCCGTCATGCTCGGCGACGAGGTCGATGAAGCCGCGCACCATCCCGTTGAGCTGCAGCGACTGCAGCGGCGCACGCCTGGCGCCCGGGAGCGTGTGGCGACACACCAGCGCATCCAGCCGCGCGGTGTCCACCGCGTGCACGCCCACCCAGAACTCCATCTCCGCGGCCACGCTGCCCAGCGAGGCCAGGGTGAGAGGCGGCGCGTCGGGCACCGCGAGCGGCCGCTGCAGCAGGTCCCGCAGCCAGGCGCACAGCGGCTCGATCCAGGCCTGCCAGCCGCGCACCGCGCAGCGCCGGGCCACCATGTCGCGCAGCAGCTCGGGCGACGCCACGATGCGCGCGAACCCCTGGTTGGCGGCCCATTCCAGCAGGTCGTGCAGGAAGGTGCCCACCGCCGCGCCGCGCGGGAAGCCATGCAGCAGTCCGGCAGAAGGTCCCGCATCCGCCGGGGACCGTGGGGACAATGGCACGCTCGGTATGGCATGCGCCGCTGCGGCCTCGCGAAACACCTCCTCCTGCGCGGTCTCGGGACCGGCCCTGTCCGCGGTATGCAGTGCCGTGTAGCTGGCGATCCACCAGTTCTCGTGCAGGCGGCGCTCGGGCACACGCGCGCCGCCGGCCGCCGCGGCTGGCGCCTGGACCGCGAAGCGCTCTTCAGCCGGCTCGGGGTCGTCGATGACGTGGATGTGCGCACAACCGCTGGCCAGCGCATCGACTCCTGCACGCAGATCGCCCCCGACGACGTGCCCGAAGGCGCAGTGCCCCAGGCCCTCGACCGGCGCGGTGCCGATCCACGTCGCGTAGCGCGCCCGGGTCAGGGCCACGTAGAGCTTGCGCAGGTCCTCGCCCAGCCGCTCGCGGTCCGCGGCCGTGACTGCGCCACCCTGGCCGGCGAGGTCCAGCTGCAGCCGGCCCTCCTGGTCATGCCACTTCAGCGGCGCGTCGCCCTTGCGCGTCGCGCGGAAGCTGCAGGCGAAGGGCAGGAAGACCAGCGGGTACTCCAGGCCCTTGGACTTGTGGATGGTGATGACCTGCACCAGGTCGGCATCGCTTTCCAGCCGCAGCTGGCGCGCGTCGCCACCGGCGCCAGCGCCCTGCTGCCGCTGCTCGGCCAGGTGGCGGATCAGCGCATGCTCGCCGTCGAGCGCGGTGCTGGCGTGCTGCAGCAGCTCCGCGAGGTGCAGCAAGTCCGTGAGGCGGCGCTCCCCGCCGCTACCCGCCCCCAGAAGCCGTGCGGGCACGCGGAAGTCGTGCAGCAGCCGGCGCAGCATCGGCAGCACGCCCTGGCGGCGCCAGCACTCCTGGTAGCCGCGGAACTGCAGCACGTAGCCGTCCCAGGCCGCCTCGTCGTGGTTGAGGCGGTCCAGCGTCGCCCAGTCCAGGGCGAGCGTCGGCGTGGCGAGAGCTGCCCGCAGCGCGCGGCCGTCCTGCGGCGCGGCGCAGGCGGCCAGCCAGCGCTGCATCTCCAGGGCCTCGGGCCGCTGGTAGACACTGTCGCGCTCGGAGAGGTAGACGCTGCGCACGCCGCGCTCGTCCAGCGCCTGGCGGACGGCGGCGGCCTCGGCGCGGTTGTTCACCAGCACCGCCATGTCGCCCGGCTGCAGCGGGCGCACGGCGCCATGGGCGCCGGCGAAAGCGGCCTGGCCCCGCTGCGCGAGGTTGAGCAGGCGCACCATCTCGCTGGCGCAAACGTGTGCCATGTCCTCGATGTAGGCGCCCTTGTCATACCGCTTGGCGTCACCGGGGGCCGCCAGGCGCCACACCGTCAGCGCTGGCGCCGTGCGGCCCTCGACCAGCAGGGCGTCGTCGCGGCCATGCGCGCTGGCGGTCAAAAACGGCACTGGGTTGTCGCTGGCCGTGCGAAACAGGAATGCCCCCGCTCCCGGGCGCTGCTCGGCGGCGTCGAAGCAGCGGTTGGTCGCCTCCACCATGGCCTGCGTGGAGCGGAAGTTGCGCCGCAGCGTGTACAGCCGCCCGGCCGTGTCCGCTCGCGCGGTCAGGTAGGTGTGGATGTCGGCGCCGCGGAAGGCGTAGATCGCCTGCTTCGGGTCGCCGATGAGCACCAGGGCGGTGTCCTGGTCGTTGTCGCGCACGCGGTAGATGGCGTCGAAGATCCGGTACTGGACGGGGTCGGTGTCCTGGAACTCGTCAATCAGCGCCACCGGGAACTGCGCACGGATCACGCTGGCCAGCCGCGCGCCGTTGGGGCCGCGCAGCGCGTCGTCGAGCCGCGTCAGCAGGTCGTCGAAGCCCATCTGGGCGCGCCGGGCACGCTCCACTTCGAACTGCGTGGCGACCCAGTGGGCGGCATGGCGCAGCAGGTCCTCACGGCCCGTGGGCAGTTCCCCCAGCGTATCGCGCAAGCTGCAAAGCGCGTCCAGCGCCTGGTGCCGGGGCGGTTCGGCGGCGTCTTTCCAGATCGCCTGCAGGCCGTCGGGTGTCAGGCGTTCCCAGGCCGTGGCGGTAAGGGCAGGCTGGACCTGGGCCGGGTCGTCGCGCCAGGCGGCCAGCGCGGCGAGCCAATTGGCGCTGTTGGCACGGTTGAGCTTGCGGGCGTCGAAGAGCTTTCGCTCGCGGGCCTCCTCGATCAACGCCTGCAACTCGTCCACCCACTCCCGCCAGGGCGCCTTGAGCTCGGCCAGGCGCTGTGCATGCGCCGCGTCGGCCGCAGCCAGGGCCTGCAGCGGCGCCGCAGACGAGGCCAGGCGACCCACGTGCGGCAACACTGCGGCGACGGCCTCCTGCAGCGCCGCGGGCGAGGCCCACCAGCCCGCCACCCGGCGCGCCGCGTCCTGGTCCAGGGGCACCATGAAGCAGCGCCAGTAGTCGCGCACCACCTCGGCCAGCAGCTCCGACTGGTCGGTCTCCAGGCGCTGGGTGAAGAGGCTGCCGCTGTCGAAGGCATGCTCGCGCAGCATGCGGTTGCACCAGCCGTGGATCGTCGACACCGCGGCCTCGTCCATCCACTGCGCGGCCAGCTGCAGCCTGCGCGCGCAGCCCGGCCAGGCGTGCGGTGGGTACTCCGCACGCAGGTCGTGCAGCAGGTCCTCGCCTCGGGGACGCGGGTACACCCCCGCCGCATCAGCCAGGAAGCACTCGGCCGCCTCGGCCAACCGGGCCCGGATGCGGTCGCGCAGCTCCTTGGTGGCTGCGTCGGTGAAGGTGACGACCAGGATCTCCGGCGGCGTCAGCGGCCGGCTGAATGCCTCGTCCGCCGCGCCGTGGCCGAGCACGAGGCGCAGGTACAGCGCCGCGATGGTGAACGTCTTGCCGGTGCCGGCACTGGCCTCGATGAGTCGGCTGCCGCGCAGCGCAAAGCGCAGCGGGTCCAGGGCGGTTGCGGTCGTCATGCGGGTTCTCCGGCCGCAGTGGCAGCCTGCTTCGGGTTGCTGTTGCCGGCGAACGATGCGGCGTAGAGCGGCTGCAGGAGAGAGCCGGCCAGCCGCGCGAACTCGCCGCTGGCACTCAGGCTCGCGTAGTCGGCCCAGGCCCGCTGCAGGTAGGCACAGGACTGCACTTCGCCGTCATGCCAGCGGCCGTCCCCCTCGTAGACCAGGGCCGCGGTGTCCTTCTTTCCATCGCTGGCCGCGTCGGACAGCCAGGCGAAGCCCGTCTTTGCGGCCAGCGGCAGCGGCCGGCGCATGCCCTCGTGCCAGGCGCCCAGGATGGCGTCCATGTGAACGCGCGCCTCGGCCGGGTCCAGCGGCGCGAAGGTGACGTTGCCGGCCTTGCTGACCACCAGCGTCGTCAGCGGCTGGTCTCCCAGGTTGCCCGCCAGGTGCGCCACCCAATGGTGGACGAGGTGGTGATGCTGGTAGTGCCCGTTCTTGACCGCGTCGCTGGTCTGCAGCACCACGCGGGCTCGCTGGAGCGAGCCGTCTAGGCGCAGCCCGTGCAGCCGGTCGTCGATGGCGAGCCCATGGGCCGTGCAGCGCCAGCGCACCTCCTCGTCGTGCGGCGCGGGCTGGCTCCAGCGCTCCAGGGCCTGCTCATAGCGGCTGAACAGGTCTTCCATAGGCTCGGCCAGCCGCTCGGCCAGCAGCTCGCCAAAGGCGCCGCAGGGCAGCACGCCGCGGCGCTGCAGCCGCGCCAGGCCCTCGTCCAGTGCCGCCTGCCGGGGCTGCCCGTCCCGCAGCGCCCGGGCCTGCAGGCCGATGAGCTCGTCCCACAGCGCCCACATCTGCAGCCCGTCGAGCGCAAAGGGCTCCTGGTCCTCGCTGGCGGCGTCCTCCAGGTCGAAGCTCACCTTGAGCCGCTCCCGGAAGAAGGCCCTGACGGGGTGGCGCAGGAAGCTGCCGAGCTCGGAGAGCCGCAGGGGCTCGGTGCGCGCCAGCGGCGGCAGGCTCTCCCCGCCCGGGACGGGACGGTCGTCGGCCTGGCGCCAGTCGCCGGCATAGGTGAAGAGCCGGCTGCCGGGGCTGGACGCGAAGTAGTCCGGGCTGAAGGGCTGCAGGCGGTGCTCGACGGTGAGCGCCTCCAGCAGGG
Organism: Pseudomonadota bacterium; assembly: GCA_023410975.1. Classification (GTDB taxonomy): domain Bacteria; phylum Pseudomonadota; class Gammaproteobacteria; order Burkholderiales; family Burkholderiaceae_C; genus Azohydromonas. The sequence goes on along the minus strand of JAEYPG010000150.1, from coordinate 11,242 downwards.
CTTGCGAGCGCGCCTCGCAGCCGGCCAGGCGCCAGCCGGCCGCGAGGTGGTCGCGCAGCTGGCTCACCAGCACCGAGGGTGGGCGCACGGTGTTGTCGTTGACGCTGCGGCCGACCCACGACACGAGCAGCCGCTCGCGCGCCGACAGCAGCGCTTCGAGGAACAGGTAGCGGTCGTCCTCGCGCCGCGAACGGTCGCCCGGGCGGTAGTCGCGCCCCATGAGGTCGAAATCCATGGGCGTGCGCGTGCGCGGGTAGTCGCCGTCGTTCATGCCCAGCAGGCCCACGTACCGGAAGGGGATGGCGCGCATCGGCATGAGCGTCGCGAACGTCACCGCGCCGCCGAGGAACCGCTGCGACAAGCCCCCCTCCTCGATCTGCGCGAGCCAGTGCTCGGCCACGACCGAAAGCGGCAGCGCGGCGTCCAGCCGCGCCGCCTCGCAGCCTTCCTGCCAGCGCTCCAGGGCCTCGTCGAGCTGCTGCAGCGTGTAGGCGTCGCTGCCCTGTCCGGGGTCGAAGAAATCGTACACCAGGGCACGCAGGCGCTGGCACCACTGCTGGGCGGTGGCGTCCTCGCCGAGGACGCGCCAGGCCGCCTCGATCCGCTCGAGCAGCCGGGCCAGCGGCCCGAGCAGCACCGCCTCCAGGCCGCCGATCTCGTCGAAGGGTTCGATGTCGCGCCAGGGCCCGCCGGTGCCGCCGACCGCGTAGCCCAGCAGCATGCGGCGCAGGCCGAACAGCCAGGTGTTGGCGGTGGACGTGTCGGGCAGGCCGAGCTGGCCGCGGTGTGCCGCGTGCAGGCCCCAGCGCACGCCGGCCCCCTGGATCCAGCGCTGCAGCAGCGGCACGGCATCGTCCTCGATGCTGAATCGCCGGCGCACGGCCTCGACCTCGAGCAGCGCCAGCACGTCGCTGGCGGCCACGCGCGCGTTGGGCAGCTCCAGCAGCCGTGCCAGGGCGCTGACGAGCGGGTCATGCTGGCGGCGCCCGAGGTCAGCGACGTGGAAGGGGATGTGGCGCGCGTCGCCGCGCTCGGCCAGGCCGAACACGGCCTGGATGTGGGGCGCGTAGGCGTCGATGTCCGGCACCATGACGATGACGTCCTGCGGGCGCAGGCCGGGATCCTGGTTGAACGCGGCCAGCAGCTGGTCGTGCAGCACCTCCACCTCGCGCTGCGGGCTGTGCGCGGCGTGGAACTGGATCGAGCCGTCATCGGGCTGCACCGCCGGCCAGCGCTGGCGCGTCTCGCGCAGCGGGCGCAGGTCGCGGATGTCGTCCTGCAGCTGGTGCAGCAGGCAGGACTGGCCGGGGCTGGCGAACAGGTCGATGCGCTGGCGGATGGCCTCGAAGTGCACGCGGTAGCCCGCGCGCTCGGCATCGCTGTCGTACTCGTCGAGCAAGCCGATGAAGTCGCGACCCTGCCGCCCCCAGGCCGCCAGCAGCGGGTGCGCGTGCAGGTGCAGACCCTCCTCGGCAATCTGCTCGGGCATGCCCTCGCGGCGCTGCTGCCGGCTGCGCGTGGCGCGCAGCAGGTGCTTGTCAGCAACGATGTCGGCCCAGTGGTGCTCGCAGGGGTTGTGCACGCACATGAGCACCTGCGTCCAGCGCGACAGCGCGTGCAGCACTTCCAGCGACTGCCTGGGCAGGGCGGAGATGCCGAAGATGACGAGCCTGCGCGGCAGGCCCGCCGGGCGCTCGCCGTCGCCCCACTGCGCCACGCGCTGCAGGAAGGCCTCGTGCACCGCGGCCCGGCCACGCTGTGCCGGCAGCCCGGCACCTTCGCCCTCGACGTCCGACAGCAGCGCACGCCACAGGCTCGCCTGCCAGCGCTGCTCCTCGGGCAGCGGCTGGCGCGTGCCATCGGCACGGACGAGCACGTCGTTCCCTGCAGCCCAGGCCGCGAGCCAGTCGGCCCGGTACACCTGGTACTGGTCCAGCAGGTCGGCCAGGCGCTCGGCGAGCTGGAAGCGCTTGCGCAGGTCCTCGTCCGAGGCCAGGAAACGCAGCAGCGGTGCATAGACCTCCTGCTCGAGCAGCTGCGGCAGCAGCCGCATGAGCCGCCACACCAGCAGCGGCTTGTCAAAGGGCGACTGCTCGGGCACCTCCTCGGCGCCGAGCACGGCGCGGTAGGCGCGCCACAGGAAGCGCGCCGGCAGCGACAGCTCCAGCGCGGCGGCGATGCCGCAGCCGGGTGCCTCGCCGCTGCCCTCGCCCTCGGCGTCCTGCGCCAGCGCCAGGCGCAGCCAGTGCGCGATGCCATTGCTCTGCACGAGGATCGTCTCGGTCTCCAGCGGGGCCAGCGGGTGGCTGCGCAGCCACGACACCAGCAACTGGCGCAGCTCCTCCGGGTGGTTGCCGTGGATGAGCATCAGGCCGGTGGGCAGGGAGGCAGGCATCGGGGCGGTTTCCTTGGTTGAGCCAGCGTCGGCACCGTGGTCGAAATACGTTCAGCAACCATTGAAACATATGGACGCGACAGGTCGTGTCGCCACGCTGGACCGTCATGGCCGGACACCGACGAAAACACGGAGGCAGCTTCACGGGCCGCCCCGCCTTCTTCAGCCAGGCAGATGGCCCCCGACTACAGCGTGCAGCGGTCTACCCGGCTTGCCAGGCAGGGCAGCCGAGATCCATGACCAGCCGGACGGTGGGCTGTCTCGTTCGCTCGGGCCGAACGAGAGGACGGCGTCCATGAACCGCCAAGGAACAATGCCGCAGGCCAGGGACGGCCTGCGTTCGTGGCAGGAGTGACGATTCGTACTCGGGCCACGATGCAGTGGCGCTGCGTCCGCCCGGGGGCAGGAACGCCGCCGCCAGGACATGGCCAATTTGCCGCGTGTTCCAGCTACCGTTGGAGCACGATGACACTGCCAATGGCGTCCCCGGCGTTGACCACCTGCTCGCCAGCCCGCGTGAGGACCCGCTCCAGGATGCCCGTGAGGCTCCACCCGAAGACGCCTCGGTTCGTCCTGCATACCGGCTGCGAGTTGTCAAAGTACTGGCCTTCGCACACAAGCCACTCTTCGATCAGGACTGGGAAGACGACATCGTTTTCGAATATCAGGGGGACCCTTATGCTTTGGTGCGCGCTGACCAGCCGTACAAGGTGATATTCCATGCCTTGCATCTTCTCGAGCAGCGATGCATTGGCCAGCTCCAGGTTTTCAAGCCGGCTTTGCTGGTCACGCAACTTGTTGAGCAACGTGTGTGCACCTACACCCCTGACCTTGGCAATCTCGGACAGGTACCTTTCCGGCAGGCTCGTGGCAAGCAGGCTCATCATCGACTTGAAAAGGGCATGGTGCGGGCCTGGTGGATGCCACGGCTATCAAAACGAGTGCCTGGCATTGAGGCCATGGACGTCATCGCCACCATTTACCCGCGTTGTTGCACGCCGGGCAGCGGACAAGCCTCCCGAACTCCAAGTGGCCGCACCTCGAACAGGTCTTCCTGCCCGGCGGTACATCGGTTGAGGTAGGGATCGATGCACCAGTTCCCTGTGCGAGTCTGATGAGCTCGCGCTCGTACACGATCCGCTTTTGCCGCAGGTCTACGACTTCTCTCAACAAGTCCTGGTTCTCCGCTCTGAGCTCCTGCATCACCTTGTCAAGATGGTGCTCGCACATGACCTTCTCGAGTTGCAGGTCGCCGACCTGCTTCAGCAGAGTTTCGTTTTCAGCCCTGAGCCGCCGATTGTCACGGAGCGTCAAGGCGTATAGCTGCTCGAGCTCGCGCAAGCGATGTCGTTGCCGATCAAGGGCAGCATTGGTACGGGCGACATCGCGGATAAATTGCTCCGGCAGGCTGCGCACAAGAAGGTCCATCATCACGCAGCCTCTCCAGACAGCTCTATGACGTGCTGGGCGTAGTAGTCCTCGTAGCGGGCCTGCAGCATCGACAAGGTCAGTAGCGTGGCGACGCGTTTTTCGGCTGCAGGCTCGCCCAACAGTTCCTGTGCTGTCCTGATCAGGCACGCGAAGCTGCCGTCAAGCGCCAGAACGGCTTCGGCATGCGAATGTGCCAGCGCAGCGTGCAGGTGCTTCTTGAGGTCCTTGACCTCGGGCGTGAGAGCATCGATGGCTTGCCGGGCCTGCGCGAAGAAGTTTCGGATCGGGGCCAGTGCCTGCGCCAGGGCAGGTAGCCAGTAGGATTGCCACCAGTTGGCCAAGGGATGATCCTCGGACAAGGGCTCCACCGTCCAATCCTCCAGAGCCGAGGCGTCGCAGTCAAGCTGCTTGAGCCAGGCCGACATGACGCGCTTGCGCAGTTCAGCCTGGGTCAGACCCATGAGGCGGTACATGCTCATGCTTGCGACGAACTCGTCATCCTGGAGCGCCTTGCGCAGCAGGATCTCGACCCGTGCAAGCATTTGGGCAGAACTGCGCAGTTGCGGCCGGATATCCCAATGCGGCGGCCACCTGCGCAGCGCGTTGACCATGGGATCTGCTGAAATTTCGCTCTGGCTCAGCGGCCCCAGCAAGCTCTTCCAGAAGCTCTCGCGGAAGTTCTGCAGCGCTACAGCCGACATCTCCTGGAAGTCCACGCAGAAGACGTCCAGGCCGAGATCGTCTGGATCATGTCCCAGTTCGCTCCAGAGACGCAGGACCAGACCTCGTGCCCTGCTTTCGAGCCCGGCTGCCTCTGTAGCCGGACAGCTCGTGATGATGAAGAGCAGCTTCGTTTGGTCCAGGAATTCAGCCGCAGCCAAGGCCTCGACAAACTCGCGCAGCCGCTTGGCATTGAGCACTCCGTCCAGCCGCGAGGCCTGGCAGACATAAACCAGCGCCAGGTTATGGTGCCCCATGATGACGGAAGACGCTTCGCGCTCGGCCAGTTCGTCATCACCGGAGTTCCACCCCGGCGTATCGATCAGGAACAGCCGCTTCGGCCCATCATTTGCGGTGAAGCCATCACCGTCGGACAGGATCAACCGCGGCTCCGGCACCGAAAGCCGCAGACGGTACTGCATGGGATCGTAGTCCAGCACCTCGCCCCGGCCGGGAAAGCGCTCGAAAGCCTTGACGACCTCGGCCGCTCGGAAGTCGGCGTCTCGCTTGATCAGCGCCAGCCCGGGCTTGTCCCCGTGGGTTACTTCAAGTTGAAGGCGGGTCTGCCGTTCCAGAGAGCTCACCGGCAGCAGCGTCTCGGGAAGCAACTCGCCCAACAGCTCCCTGATGAGACGGGTTTTTCCCGCCGAGAACTCTCCGACCACGCGAGCGGTCAGCACGCCGTCAGTCAAGGCGGCACCGGCCAGCGCCCGCTCGGAAAATTCCCTTACGCATTGCCCCAACGCTTGTGAGCGCGGGAAGTTGTCCATATCCTGATCGCTTGAAGGGCTCATGGTCACTCAAAGATAGAAGGCTCACGCGGACAGCGCGGCCAGCAACTGGCGCGCATTCCAGACGATGCGCTCGGCGGCGCCACGCCAGCCATGCGCACTGAGCATGCCGAGCATGTTGTTGTCCAGGCAACCGCAGAGAAACGAGAGAAATTCGTCACGTCGCTGTAGTTCATCAAGCTCGAACTGCCGCCACTCGTCGCCGGCCTGGATCAGGGCGATCAGCGTCGAAAGTCCCGCTCGACAGGTGCGGTACGAGGCGCTGCCTCCGGACAACAGCAACGGCACCAGCAGCAAGTGATGGTTCTTGGCGCCCCACTGGGCAGGCTCGCGGCGCCGGTCATCCAGCTGCACCGCCGCGACGGTCTCGGCAACCAGCTGCACGGCCTCCCGAGACACGTCCCTTGACGCCAGCGCGCCGATGCCCTGCACCGCTTCCCAGTACATCGGCTGCGCGCGCAGCAGGTTCAGGCGATGCACGGGAAGGCACTCGTCGACGGCGTCGTCCAGGACGCGTGCGTACAGATGGATGCGGGCGCAATGCAGGAGCACCGCCATGACCTCCTCGGAAACCATCCCAGCGATCCAGGGCTCGGCCAGCAATCCGAGGATGGCCGGTGAGTGTTCCGCCACGGCCTGCAGCCGCTGCAGGGCCACCGCGGCGCTGGCACCGTGTCCCGACACGTGGATGCGCTTCACGTCTGCCGTCAACTGCCGGCGCAGGCGGGATACCACGTCCTCGATCATCTGGACCTCTTCCCGCGGGTCCTGTAGCGAGCCGCTTCCTCGGCTTCCTGCTGCAGCCGCTTCTTCTCCAGCGTCAGCGAACGTTTGCCCTGCGACAGCTGGGCCTTGGCCTGGACGAGAGCCTCCCGCTGCTCGGCAACCCGGGCCTGTTCCTTGAGCAGTTCGGCCTGCATGGCAAGCAGCTCCGCCGTCTTGCGCGTCTGCGCGGCTGACATGGCCAGCCGTTTAAGAAAAGCGTCGGTGTGCTTCCCTACCCCAGGTGCCATGAGTTCTTCCAGGAACCGGCGCTCCTGTGCTTGCGCCTCCTGAACCATGGCATCGTTTCCAGCATCCATGCCGTCTCAACCTTCGAGTGCAATCGTCATCATGTTTTCGAAGTCACCTTGCTCGATAGCCACGGTCGACACGGCGGTGCAGATCTCGATCTCGGAGGGGCCGACGGCTTGCGCAAAGACCTTGTGGCCCTTGACCTCGCTTGCCAGGTCCAACCGCTTCTTGTACAGGCCTGACTCACCCTGCTGAACCTGGCCGGATGCTGCACGGGGGGATTGCGTGTGATACAGGTTGAAGACGCGCTCACTGGGTACGCCCAGCTCGTGCCACCGGCGATACACCGCTCCTTGGAGCAGACCCGCTTGGAAGGTGCCCTGCCGGACCCGACCGACATGGTGCGCGAAAGGCGCTTCGTCGCTGGCGTACTGCAAGGCACGGTTGATGACCTTGACAGAACCTCCAGGACACAACTGCAGCAGGCCAAGCGCCACCCCGGTCTTGGCGGTTGGATGGAACAGGTTTGCCTCTTGCGCCGCGAGTGGTTCGTGTACGGTCAAGGTTGGAGGGTTCCCGTCAAACAACGACTCGGTATAGTGACCAACTCGCTCGGCTGTTGATGCATCACCGCTGCCGCCGGGCAGCCCGAAACAATCGAGTACCCAGCGCGAGCGGCTGGCATTGCCAGCCAGCAGCACATGGACATGGTCAGGTCGGCGCTCAGCGAACGCGTTCTTGAGCGCAGCCAGGAAGTTACGTACTCCCTGCTCGATCCGTTGAGCCAGGTACGCTTTGAGCTGGTCTACCGGGACTGCCAGCTGGCACGGCCTCTTGCCACCGTCGCGATCCAGTAGATCGATGGTTTCCATGCCGGTGGAGTTCGCCCCCAAACCGCCCTCTTCCCACAGCGGTCGCAGACGCGCCATTAGCATCACTGTGTTGGTTGAGGCAGCCTGCGTCTGTTCCAAGAACATCTCCGAGCCCGCGAAGTCCTCGGCACCCATCGGACGGGTGAAGGCAATCCGGTTTTCGCGGCAGACATTCAGGTTGTGGCGGAACACCATATAACACATGTTCTCCAACAAGTTTTCGCCGCCCAGGAGTTGGTCGCCGGCTGCGCCGAAGTGCTCGAAAACCTGTTCCTTCCCCTGATCTTCCTCATCGGCATCAGGCAGCCGGTAATAGCCGAAGTCGAAGTCTGTGGTGCCGCCGCCGAAGTCGAACACCGCATAGGCCACGCCTTTGTGTGTCGCCTGGATACCAAGTGCGCGCATGGCGCAAGCCGCATAGGCGGCGGGCTCGGACGCACGTTCCTCGACGCTGAAGCTCTGAAATACGGGCTGGTCCACCAGCGTCGCTGGCAGGCTGCGCTGCAGGCCGCGACGGAACGAGGCCAGGATCCTGTCCTTCACCTGCCGCGGGTACGCCACGGGGAAAGTCATGTAGTACCTCAGGAACAGACCACGACCACGCCAGTTGATGGTCATGCCAAGGAACCATGCGTACAACTCGATGGGGTCCAGCGGATCCTGGGAGTCAACAGTCAGTGGTTGCCCCTTGACCGGCTCCCGCTGTGTCAATGGCGCCACTTCGTACTCGACCCCTACAGGGCCAGAGCGGTCCCTCAGCCGCAGGCTTCCCTTGTCAGCCTCGCGCAGCGCCCAGTGTTTGAGCTTGACCAAGATACTGCCGACCACGCGAGGGTTGCTCTTGTTGTCGCGAAAATTCTGCAGTGCGGCATGCGAGCAGCGCACGTGCTGCCATTCCACGCCAGGACGGTAGGCGCGCTCTTGCCAGGAGCGAAGCAGCGCACGGATATCGATGAACTCCAGTACCGTGGGATTCTCGTAATGCGCCGGCCGTTCCTGCTCCCAGTAGTCACCGACGCCGATGCGCAGGAGCTTGAGCTGATCGTTGTCGTCGTAGGCTACGACGGTGCTGCTGGTACCGAAATCAATGGCCACGTTGCAGTCGCGCACGTCGAGTGCTGGATTACGCGCCCGCACGCTATGTGCCACCAGCCACTGCGGGTCCATGCCCCAGAATTCCCACAGACCCTTGTGAGGGTCGGTGAACTGAGCAGCATCCAGTACAGGCAGCCGGACTGGAATATTGTCTATCTCTCGATAGACCGCCTGCAGGTTTTTGGAATCCACTGGCCCGATGACATTTTCGGCATTATCCACGCCACAGGCAAATACCTGCCATTGTCGTCCAACAGCCGCGACAATGAACTCCTCTAGCCCAGCGTTGGCCGCAAAGTCGTTGCAGGCGACTATAGCGCCTGACTCCTGCTCGGAATATCGAGTGGAGAAGTCGTCCAGATCTATCCTGCACTTCGATGTACACCAAGCATATTCATCAAGCAAACGAGCATTCCGACCGGCGCGAAGCGGATTGGCCCTATCCCCCGAAAATTTCGTAATTTCTGCTTCTGTTGGCAATCTCCACGCCGAAAGGCCACCCGTGGACCGTTCACTCGCCACCTTACTGGCGTCACGAAGTAAACTTTTCTCTTGAGGGTCGGGCCTAGCCTCCCAGAGCAGCTTGGAATCTCGGTCGTACACAAAAATTCTCTGCCCACCCGAATTTACCCACCAAAACCGCTGCTTCGCCATTGCCTTGGCGGCCTGGAGAATTTGTTCATTCAAATACCGGCCAAGTATCTTGACAAATTCAGATCGCAGCTCCACGCGGAGCAACGATCCGGCAGGCGCAGCCGTCTCTGCACTTGCGACTGCTTTCTCCACCAAGACGGCAGCCCAGTTCTGCCGTTGTCCCGACAGCACCATAGCAGCAGCCGCTGAAATTGTTTCCGTCAAGGCTTTAAATATATTTCCGAGAGAAGACATTTTTCTGTCTATTCAATGCGACAATGTTATTGTCTGGTTGCCACCAGCGGCCGCTTCTGCAATTGCCCAGCGGCATTGAGCAACCCCGGCAACCACTGTGCAGTCACCACAAGACCATTTGCGGTACCACGCTCGTGCAGGCGTTCATCGCATGGAGAGCCAACAACGGCTGCTTGCAACCGGGCCTGTGGTCCGCGCCAAATCAAGTTGTGCACCGCCAGACAGTGACTCAGGATTTGCAGTTCAGCTGCAGTAGCCGAGCGCTGTGCCTCCTTGCAGCGCTCGGCCAGCCGCTCCCACAGGCGCAGGATTTGGTCCCACTGCGATGCCACGGCGATCAAGCGCACGAGTTGTCGTCCCTCGTCCTCGTCAGCATTTCCCAGCCAGGCTTTGCGCAACTGTTCATCTGCGCACACATACGCCAGCAACTCCAGCTCTGGCGCCATCGCGTCCTTCAGCGGGTCGACAGCTGGCCGTGATGCAGCTAGCAATGGTGCGGCGACTGGTATTGCACGGCAAGAGGGGGCAAGAGGCGCCTGCACCTCAAACAGTTTTTCCTCATGGGGCCTCGCCGACGAACCCCTATCCGATATCGCAGCAGCATCGGAAACATCTACCTCCGTCGTGTGCCACGCAGCCTCGGATGCCACGCGCCGAATCTCTTCGCGCACACTTTCATCCTTGGCAAGAAGCAGCAATAGATCGCTGTACTTGATTTCCGGTGGGAAATATTTCGCGCGAAGTTTCTCCAGTCGAATTTCGTCGTCAGACTTCATTCTTTTTCTCCAGAAATGCACGCATTTCAGGGCGTACCGTCAACGGATAAGGCAGGCCTTGGCAAAAAATTACCAACCGCAACTGCTCTGTCGCAGGCAGCGCGAGAAATTCACGCCGTAGACGCGAGAGTGTTTCCGACCCCGGTTCCGGGCATGGCGACGGAATCTGTGGCACGTCAAGCTCACCAGCCAGCAGCGCAAGGTCATGGGGACGCACCGTGCCCCAGAAGTTGCGATAGATGAGTGGAAGGAACACCAGTAGCTGCTGTATTGATGGTTTCTGCACTCGCGCCAGCTCTTCGCGCAACTGCCTGTTTTCCTGTTGCAGCCTGTGCACTTCGTTCAGATTCATGCTCCTTTCCAGGGCCGAACTGCGAGCAGCCAACAGGTCGAGATAGCGGTAAACCACCGCTGTTTCGCTGGCGGATCCCAGCACGCTCTGGAGATTCATAAGAAACCTTTGTCAGTAAGGTGGGCCGTGGACACAGCCCACTGCATGCCACCGGCCCTGGGCCGACAAGGCAGCAGTACCTCAGATCAGTACTGCCATGGCGCGCTCGATGTCATGAGCTTCCTGGCGCAGGCGTGCAAGCATGGCTTTCTTGTCCTCAACGCCTGCTTGGGCCTGAGCAGCGAGCTCGTCGATATCGGCCAGACGTTCGCTGACCAGTGCATCGACGCGGTTCTCCCAATGACCGCGCACATGGGCCCGCATCAGCTCGCTCATGGCCTCGGCCTGCTGGTCGAAGCCGCGAAGCCAGTGCGTGACGGCTCGCTCGGCTTGGCGCCAGATCTGGGCATTGCGCTCCTGCTGCAGCTGCTTCTGGGCATCCCGGTGCCTTTGCTCTGCTCGCAACTGGACCTGTGCCAGCTCGGCCTGGAGACGAGCCTGCTCCTTCTGGTTGTGCTCCATCGCCCAGCCAGTGAGCTGACGCTCGCTTGCGATGGCTTCGTTGCGTGCGAGACGGCGCCGCAAGTCTTGAGCCTGCGCATCCAGGCCGACCAGCGCGGCTTGCTGCTCGGCCAGCGCTTGCGGGTCCACCACCTCGATCTCGGACGGGCCGCCACCCAGCAGGGTTCCCAGGCGCTCTCCCCAGTAGCCCAGCGACAACATTTCCAGGCCACCGAGCTTGTCGATGACCGGGGGCGGCATGATGGTTGATCGCTGGCCGAGCTGTGCTGCCTTCGCCACCTTGACCCCATTGCGTACTGTCTTCGCGACCTTGGCCGTATTGACAGCGACGTTGGCCATCTTTGCCC
>JAEYPG010000051.1 GCA_023410975.1 Pseudomonadota bacterium | reverse complement strand
GGCGGAGCCCGCGTCCGCCGCGGTGTCGGTGCCGCGCGGCGCCGAGCGGGGAGCCGACGCGCAGCAGCGCGCGCGCGACAGCGATGCGCGCGCCATCCTGCAGACCGAGTTGCAGCGCGAGCAGTCGCGGCTGCAGCAGCTGCTGGCCGAGTACAACGACGGCCGCCCTGAACGCCGGGGCGATGAACGCAACTACCAGCGCTACCTCGACCGCGTGGCGGCGCTCAAGGCCTCCATCGAGCGAAGCAGCGCCGACATCGCCGCGCTGCAGCGCGAGCTCGCCAGACTTCCCCGCCCATGAAGCTCCTTCGTCCCTCGACGCCCGACTACGACAACTTCGACCTGCTCGCCACGCTGGTGGCGGTGGTCTCGCCGCAGGGCCAGTGCCTGTTCGTCAACGCAGCCTTCGAGGACCAGATCGGCCTGTCACGGCGCAGCCTGGTGGGCGGCAACCTGCCGCAGTGGTTCGTGCTGCCACGCCAGCTGCAGGAGACGCTGGCCGCGGTGGCGCGCAACGACTACTCCAGCGGACGCTTCGACGCGCAGCTGCGGCGGCTGCCCGGCGCGCAGCCCGAGGCGCTGCCGGTACACGTGATCGTCAACCAGACCGACAGCCCCGATCGCGTGATCGTGGAGATGATCGAGATCGAGCAGCAGACGCGCCAGGACCGCGAGGAGCGCGCGCTGGACCAGGCGCAGGCCAACAAGGAGCTCATCCGCAACCTCGCGCACGAGATCAAGAACCCGCTGGGCGGCATCCGCGGCGCGGCGCAGCTGCTGCAGATGGAGCTGCAGTCCAGGGAGCTGACGGAGTACACGCAGGTGATCGTGCAGGAGGCCGACCGGCTGCAGGCGCTGGTGGACCGGCTGCTGGCGCCGCACCGCAAGCCGCACGTGGTGGGCGACGTCAACATCCACGAGGTGTGCGAGCGGGTGAGGGCGCTGATCCTGGCCGAGTTCCCGCGCGGGCTGTCGGTGCAGCGCGACTACGACACCTCGCTGCCCGAGTTCCGCGGCGACCGCGAGCAGCTCATCCAGGCCGTGCTCAACATCGCGCACAACGCGGCGCAGGCGCTGACGCAGCGCATCGCCGATGGCGACGCCTGCATCGTGCTGCGCACGCGCGTGACGCGGCAGGTCACGATCGGCAAGACGCGCTACAGACTGGCATTGGAATTGCATATCGAGGACAACGGCCCGGGTGTCCCCGAGTCGATCCGCGATCGCATCTTCTACCCGCTGGTATCGGGGCGCGAGGGCGGGTCGGGCTTGGGGCTGACGCTGGCGCAAACCTTCGTGCAACAGCACCAGGGCACCATCGAATGCGACAGCACGCCGGGCCAGACCGTTTTCAAAATCCTGATTCCATTGCCCTGACAGAGGTAAGCGCCCAAGCATGAAACCGATCTGGGTCGTAGACGACGATCAATCCATCCGCTTCGTGCTCGAAAAGGCGCTGGCGCGCGAGCAATTCCAGGTACGCAGCTTCGGCAGCCCGCGGGACGTGCTCACGGCGCTGGACGATGACGAGCCCCAGGTGCTGGTAAGCGACATCCGCATGCCCGGCGGCTCCGGCTTGGACCTGCTGGCCAAGGTCAAGCAGCGCCTGCCCGGGCTGCCGGTGATCGTGATGACCGCCTACTCCGACTTGGACAGTGCCGTCTCGGCGTTCCAGGGCGGCGCCTTCGAATACCTTCCGAAGCCCTTCGACGTGACCAAGGCGGTGGAGCTGATCCGCCGCGCGGTGGAGGAGAGCCTGCGCGAGCAGGTGCAGGGCGAGCGCATGGCGCAGATGCCCGAGATGCTGGGCCAGGCGCCGGCGATGCAGGACGTGTTCCGCGCCATCGGCCGCCTGTCGCAGAGCAACGTCACGGTGCTCATCACCGGCGAGAGCGGCTCAGGCAAGGAACTCGTGGCCCGGGCGCTGCACAAGCACAGCCCGCGCGGCAACGGGCCCTTCGTGGCCATCAACACCGCAGCCATCCCAAAGGACCTGCTGGAGTCCGAGCTCTTCGGCCACGAGCGCGGCGCCTTCACCGGCGCGCAGCGCATGCGCCGCGGCCGCTTCGAGCAGGCCGACGGCGGCACGCTGTTCCTCGACGAGATCGGCGACATGCCCTTCGACCTGCAGACGCGGCTGCTGCGCGTGCTCTCGGACGGGCAGTTCTACCGCGTGGGCGGCCACCAGCCGCTCAAGAGCAACGTGCGCGTGATCGCCGCCACGCACCAGAACCTGGAGCAGCGCGTGCGGGAAGGGGCCTTCCGCGAGGACTTGTTCCACCGCCTCAACGTCATCCGGCTGCGCCTGCCGCCGCTGCGCGAGCGGCGCGAGGACGTGCCGGCGCTGGCGCGCTTCTTCCTGTCCAAGAGCGCGCGCGAGCTTGGCGTGGAGCCCAAGCGCATCACCGACGCGGCGCTGCAACGCCTGGCGGCCTTCGACTTCCCGGGCAACGTGCGGCAGCTGGAGAACATCTGCCACTGGCTGACCGTGATGGCTCCGGCCCAGGTGATCGAGCCCAAGGACCTGCCGCCGGAACTCATGGGCGGCGGCGCCCCGGGCTACGACGCGCCCGCACCCGTCACGGTGCCCGCCGCCGGCATGCCGCAGTCCGAAGCGCCGTCGCTGCCCGCTGTGGAAGCGGCCCCCGCCAACCTCGCCGCGGCACCGCCGGATGCCGACTGGCTGCGCGACCTGGAGCGCCAGGCGCGGGGCATGCTCGAAGCCGGCTCGCCCGAGGTCTGGGACACGCTCACGCGGCAGTTCGAAGGCCGCCTGATCCACACCGCGCTGGAGCTCACGCGCGGGCGGCGCATCGAGGCCGCGCACAAGCTGGGCATCGGGCGAAACACCATCACCCGCAAGATCCAGGACCTGGGCCTGGACGACTGACGTCCCTGCCGTCCGCGCCCTTGCGCGCAGGCGCCCGGGACTGTCGATGCAGTGACACATCGCACAGTAGGCGGCCTGCCTGGCTTGCAGGCCGTTGTGCGGTGCACAAGCCGCATCCATGATGCCTGCCCGGCCCGTCGGGCAGCTCCACCGGCTACCGGGCGACAAGCCATGGCTTGCACCTGCTCCAAACCATCGCTCTGGACGGCGCTGGCGTTTGAAACCTTCCGGCTTTCAAACGTCTGTCACGAGTTTGAATCGCACGCAGCTGCAGAATCTGGTTTTGTATAACTGCATAATATGTATCTTCCTGTTTCTTATCTTGGAGTGGCTTCGTAGCACCTTGCTACAAGTGGGGCCGGACCAAAAGGACGGGGTTTTCACTGATGGTGTGAACAAGTTCTTGAAGCCGTCCAAGAGGGGCCGGACAGGCCTCAATGAGAAGCCGGTTCTGTCGATGCATTGGCATGCGCTGTCCGAAGCCATGAAGGGCTGGGAATTGGTTTCGTCCCGAGGGGCGGCAAGGGGGGATGGTGATCAGCGTTTACAAACACCACGTACACCAGCGGGTGTTGTTCCAGGTCGGTTTTGACTTTGTTGTGCTCGCGGCGGTCGTGGTCCTGTTCGGCCTCAATCGAGAAGAGGTCCCATCCACGCTGATGCCTGACGTGGCGGCACAGGGGCTGTCGCTGGCGGCGTTCCTGTGCGTGATTACCACCGCCTCGGGCTTCTACGAGCCGGCGCACAAGCGCTCGCTGGCCCAGTCGTGCATCCGCGCCGTGGTGTGCGTGCTGCTGGTGTTGCCGCTGGCCTTCCTGGTCGGTTACCTGATGCCCGTCAGCGTGGTGCCGGCCGGCGCACTGCCGATGGCCGCCTTCCTGGGTACGGCGGTGGTGGTGGGCCACCGGGTGTGGGCCACGCATGCCGTGCTGCCGGCCCGGCTGCGGCCGCGCGTGCTCATCCTGGGCGCAGGCGAGCGCGCGGCCATGGTGGGCAAGCTGGTGCTGGAGGCTGACAACGGCGCCGAGCTGGTGGGCTTCTACCCGAGCGCCAACGAGCACGCGCATGCGGCGGTGGTGCCTGCGCAGCAGTTGATCTCCAACCAGGAGCCGCTGGGACAGCTGACGCAGCGCCTGAAGGTGCGCGAGCTCATCGTGGCCCCGGACGAGCGGCGCGGCGCCGGCATTCCGATGGACCAGCTGCTGGCCTGCCGCACGCAGGGCGTGCGCGTGCTGGACCTCGCCGGCTATTTCGAGCGTACGGAGGGGCAGCTGCGCGTGGACTGCATCGAGCCCTCGCTGCTGGTGTTCGGCAGCGGCTTCGACCAGGGGGTGTTGCGCCGGGGCGTCAAGCGGCTGTGCGACCTGGGTTCCGCCGGACTGCTGCTGCTGGCGTCGGCGCCGGTGATGTTGGCGACGGCGCTGCTGATCAAGCTGGAAAGCCCGGGCCCGGTGCTCTACCGGCAGCAGCGCGTGGGGCTCAACGGACGCCATTTTGACGTCATCAAGTTCCGCAGCATGCGCACCGATGCCGAGAAGGACGGGCGCCCGCGCTGGGCCACGTCCAACGACGACCGCGTCACGCGCGTGGGCCGCGTCATTCGACGGCTGCGCATCGACGAGCTGCCGCAGATCTTCAACGTGCTGCTGGGCGACATGAGCATCATCGGACCCCGTCCCGAACGGCCGTTCTTCGTCGAGCAGCTCACGCGCGAGCTGCCCTACTACGCGCTGCGCCACAGCATCAAGCCGGGCGTCACCGGCTGGGCGCAGGTGCGCTATCCCTACGGCGCGACGGTGGAGGACTCGCTGCAGAAGCTCCAGTACGACCTCTACTACATCAAGAACCACAACCTGATGCTGGATCTGCTGGTGCTGGCCGAAACCGTGGGCGTGGTGCTCACCGGCAAGGGCGCTCGCTAAAAGCCCGGCCCGGTCCCGTCATGCACGCCGCGTTCGCCAGGATTGCCCCGCCGTGGCCTTGAGCTTCGGACAGGCCGCGATCGGGAGCTACGCGCTGGCCGCCGCCGCGCATCTGTGGCTGGGTGCGAGGCTGAACCGAGCAGCGTCCGCGGCCGAGCACGGCACGCCGGTGGCGCGTGCGCTGCGCGCCGCGCTGCTGTGCACGGCGGCCTGGGCCGGCGTGGCGCTGGTGACTCAGTTGCGTCCTCAACCGGGCTGGATCGGCGCGGCGCTGGTGCTGGACGCGGCGCGCTACGGCGCCTGGTTCATGCTGCTGGTGCTGATGGTGCAGCCGCAGCGCTGGCTGCGCGAGCTCGCGCGCGTGCTGGTGCTGCTGGCGGCGCTGCTGCCGCTGCTGGCGCTGGCCGGGCAGCCACTGCCGAACCTGGCCTCCAGCGTCGCCATGGGGCTGCCGGTGCTGGGGCTGCTGCTGCTGGAGCAGCTCTACCGCAACGCGTCCGAGGACTTGCAGTGGGCGGCCAAGCCGATGTGCATCGGCCTGGGCTGCGTGTTCGCGTTCGACCTGTACCTGCACTCCCACGGCGTGCTGTTCGGCCAGTCCGAGCCGCACACGCTGGTGGTGCGCGCGGCGGTGCACTCGCTGGCGGTGCCCGCGTTGATGGTGGCGCTGCGCCGCCATGCGCTGCGCTCACGCCCGCTGCAGCTGTCGCACCAGATGGCGTTCCACACGCTGACGCTGCTGCTGGTGGGCACCTACCTGCTGATCATCTCCGCCGCCGGCTACTACGTGCGCGAGTTCGGCGGCGACTGGGGCCATGCGCTGCAGGTGGGCTTTGGCGTGGCGGCGCTGGCGGCGCTGGCGCTGGCGCTGAGCTCGGGCGCGGTGCGCGCGCATCTGCGCGTGTTCGTGGGCAAGCATTTCTTCCGCTACCACTACGACTACCGCACCGAGTGGCTGCGCTTCACGGTGGCGCTGTCGGGCAACCCCGGCGGCGGCGAGTTCGGCAGCCAGGTGGTGCGCGCGCTGGCCAACATGGTGGAGAGCCCGGGCGGCACGCTGTGGACCGCCGCGGCCGACGGCACGCACTTCGTTGCGGCCGCACACTGGAACAGCCCGCGCGTGTCGGCGCGCGAGGCGGCCGACTCCGCCATGGTCAACTTCATGCGCGAGCGCGACTGGCTCGTGAACGTGCAGGAGCTGCGCGACAGTCCCGAGCGCTACGACGGGCTAGCAATGCCGGCGTGGCTGGCCTCGGATGCCACGGCCTGGGCGGTAGTGCCGCTGCCGGTGGCGCACGAGTTCATCGGCTTCGTGGTGCTGGCGCATCCGCGCACGCCGCTGCCGCTGAACTGGGAGGTGCGGGACCTGCTCAAGACCGGCGGACGCCAAGCCGGCATCTTCCTGGCGCGCATGCGCGCCGCCGAGGCGCTGCTGGAGGCTCGCAAGTTCGAGGCCTTCAACCGCATGTCGGCCTTCGTGGTGCACGACCTCAAGAACATCGTGACGCAGCTGTCGCTGATGATGAAGAACGCCAAGCGGCTGCAGCACAACCCGGAGTTCCAGCAGGACATGCTGGCCACGGTGGACAACGCGCTGGAGAAGATGCGCCAGCTCATGCTGCAGCTGCGCGAGGGCGAGGCCCCGGCCGGCGGGCGCCACGGCGTGGACCTGGCCGCCCTGGCGCAGCGGCTGCAGCACGGCGCGCAATCGCGCGGGCGCACGCTGGACGTGGAAGTGGTGCAGCCGGTGACGGCGCGCGGCCACGAGCAGCGGCTGGAGCGCGTGGTGGGCCACGTGGTGCAGAACGCCCTGGATGCCACGCCCGCGGGCAAGCGCGTGTGGCTGCGCGTGGAGCGTGCCGTGGGGCAAGCGCGCATCACCGTCGGCGACGACGGCTGCGGCATGTCGGCGGACTTCGTCGCCAACCGCCTCTTCAAGCCGTTCAACACGACCAAGTCCGGCGGCATGGGCATCGGGGCCTACGAGAGCGCGCAGTACCTCAGGGAGCTCGGCGGCAGCATCTCGGTGCACAGCGAGCCCGGGCGCGGCACGGTGGTCACAATGCAGCTTCCCCTGTTCGAAACCGAGCGTCACGCCGACGCGTTCATGGCTGGTGCCGCATGACGACTTCCAATCCCCCGCTGCTCATCGTCGAGGACGATGTGGCGCTGCAGAAGCAGATCAAGTGGTCGCTGGACGGCTATGCCAGCGTCGAGGCGGGCGACCGCGAGAGCGCGCTGCGCCAGTGCCGCCGCCACCGCCCGGCGGTGGTGACCATGGACCTGGGCCTGCCGCCGGACCCGGACTCGGTCTCCGAGGGCTTCAAGCTGCTGGACCAGCTGCTGGAGATCGACCCGCTGATCAAGGTGATCGTCATCACCGGGCAGAACGGCCGCTCCAACGCGCTGCGCGCCATCGAGCTGGGCGCCTACGACTTCCTGGAGAAGCCCTTCGACCCCGACGTGCTGGGGCTGATCGTGGAGCGCGCCTACCGGCTCTACGCGCTGCAGGCCGAGAACGCGCGGCTGCGAACGCTCAGCCAGAGCGACTCCACGCACGGCGTGCTCACGCGCGACGAGGGGCTGCTGCGCATCTGCCGCACCATCGAGCGCGTGTCCTCCAGCAGCGCCACGGTGATGCTGCTGGGCGAGAGCGGCACCGGCAAGGAGGTGCTGGCGCAGGCGCTGCACGCGGCGTCCAAGCGCAGCGGCCGCTTCGTGGCCATCAACTGCGCGGCCATTCCCGAGGCGCTGCTGGAAAGCGAGCTCTTCGGCTTCGAGCGCGGCGCCTTCACCGGCGCCACCAAGACCACCGTGGGCCGCATCGAGACCGCCCATGGCGGCACGCTGATGCTCGACGAGATTGGCGACCTGCCGCACCCGCTGCAGGCCAAGCTGCTGCGTTTCCTGCAGGAGCGCACCATCGAGCGCATCGGCGGGCGCCAGGAGATTTCCATCGACACGCGCATCGTCTGCGCGACGCACCATGACCTGCAGGCGCTCATCCGCGAGGGCCGCTTCCGCGAGGACCTGTACTACCGGCTCTCGGAGATCGTGGTGCAGATCCCGCCGCTGCGCCAGCGTCGCGGCGACGCGGTGCTGCTGGCGCATGCCTTCCTGCGCCGCTTCGCCGAGGAGCAGCGCCGCACGCTGCGCTTCACGGACGAGGCGCTGAGCGCCATCGAGGCCCACGCCTGGCCGGGCAACGTGCGCGAGCTCATCAACGTGGTGCGGCGCGCCGCCATCATGGCCGACGGCCAAGTCGTCACGGCGGATGACCTGAGCCTGTCCGGCGTCGGCGGCGGGCAGGGCGCTCCGGAGCCCGAGGTGCTGGACCTGCGCACGGTGCGCGACCGCGCCGAGCGCGCCGCGACGGTGACGGCGCTGGCCCGTTGCGACGGCAACCTGGCCCGGGCGGCGGAGCTGCTGGGCGTGAGCCGTCCCACGCTGTACGACCTGATCAACCGCCTGGGCATCAAGGTCGGGCGCTGAAAGAGCAGCCGGCCGCGCGCAAGCGGGCTCATTCCAGTCCTGTTTCGAGAGCGGAGTAAATCCCGTTCGGGCCGAGCCCTTCGACAAGCTCAGGGCGAACGGTGATCTTTCACTGGCGACTTGGGCTTGGAATCAGACGCCGTAGTGGCCGCGGTACCAGGCGACGAAGCGCGCCACCCCCTCGCGGATGCCCGTGCGCGGCGCGAAGCCCACCCAGGCCTTGAGCGCGTCCACGTCGGCGTAGGTGGCCGGCACGTCGCCGTCTTGCATCGGCAGCATGCGCTTGTCGGCCTGGCGCCCCAGCGCCTGCTCGATGCACTCGATGAACTCCATCAGCGGCACAGGCTCGTTGTTGCCGATGTTGAAGACGCGGTACGGCGCGTGGCTGCGGCCGGGATCGGGTGCATGCGGGTCGAAGCCCTCATCGGGCGTGGCGGCGCGGTCCAGCACCCGGATCACGCCTTCCACGATGTCGTCCACGTAGGTGAAGTCGCGCCGCATCCGGCCGTGGTTGAAGACGTCGATGGGGCGGTTCTCCAGGATGGCCTTGGTGAAGAGGATGGGCGCCATGTCGGGCCGGCCCCAGGGGCCGTACACCGTGAAGAAGCGCAGCCCGGTGGTCGGCAGCTTGTAGAGGTGGCTGTAGGTGTGGGCCATGAGCTCGTTGGCCTTCTTGGTCGCCGCGTACAGGCTCACCGGGTGGTCCACGCCGTCGGACTCGGAGAAGGGCATCTTCACGTTGCCGCCGTAGACACTGGAGCTGGAGGCGTAGACCAGGTGCTGCACCTGCGTGTGGCGGCAGCCTTCGAGCACGTTGACGAAGCCCACGAGGTTGCTGTCGACGTAGGCGTTGGGGTTGAGCAGCGAGTAGCGCACGCCGGCCTGCGCTGCCAAGTGGACCACGCGGTCGAAGCGCTCGGCCTTGAACAGCGCGTCCATGCCGGCGCGGTCGGCGATGTCAAGCTTCAGGAAGCGAAAACCCGCATGCGGCTGGAACTGCTGCAGCCGGGCCAGCTTCAGGTTGACGTCGTAGTAATCGTTGAGGTTGTCCACGCCCACGACCTCGTCGCCGCGTTCCAGCAGCCGCAGCGCCGTGGCCATGCCAATGAAGCCGGCAGCGCCGGTGATCAGTACCTTCACATTTCTCCCAGGAATCCGAACGGAATGCTTGCCCGCGGCAATCGCCGGCCCGAGCGCAAGCGCGTTGTCATTTGAGCTGCGTCAATGCCCGGCCGGATTCACCGCCGCATGCGCGGCCCGCGCCCCGCCCGCGGCGGCTTTGTGCCGCATTGCACGCCAACCCGGTTCCAGCCGCCGCGACTGCGGCAAGGTCCTGGTCCGGGGCTTTAAGCTGCACGCAGGCCACGTGCGCTTTGCTAGTACATTTCGTATCCAGCGCACTGAATTCTCACATGATGCAGTTTGGCATCCAGCTTCAGCAGATGCCACTTGAATCCTTTGATTCAGCTGCAGAGATTCAATTTCAGTCTGGGGTGCCGTGCAAAGTTGCCAGCTTCACGCTCCTCAGCCACCTATTCAGGGCGTTGCCTGGGATCTCCAGGAATTTATCACTGATAAATCTTGCAAAATTGTAGAAATTGCCGGTTTTCTGAATGATGACCCTGATTGGCATCATTTGGATCACGGTGTCCGTGGACGAGGGTTCATGGGTGGTTGGCGGCACGAGCAGGAGGAGAGCTTGAACACGATTTCGAATCTGAGCGCGCGTTCTGGTCGCGGCCTGTTGGCCGCTGTCGTGCTGGCGTTGCTGGGTGCCTGTTCCAGCACGCCGGACTTCCCGCCGGCGCCGCCGCTGGCCGCCAGCGACGACTATTCCTACATCATTGGCCCGGGTGATTCGCTCAACATCATCGTTTCGCGCAACCCCGAGCTGTCGATGCAGGTGCCGGTGCGCCCGGACGGCAAGCTCGCCACGCCGCTGGTGGACGAGTTGGTTGCGCAGGGCAAGAACCCGCAGCAGCTCGCGCGCGAGCTGGAGCAGGCGCTGGGCAAGTACGTGCGCGACCCGGTGGTGACGGTGATCGTCACCAACTTCGTCGGGCCCTACAGCGAGCAGGTGCGCGTGGTGGGCCAGGCGGCCAAGCCGCAGTTCCTGCCCTACAAGCAGAAGATGACGCTGCTGGACGTGATGATCGCCGTGGGCGGCCTCACGGACTTCGCCGCCGGCAACAGCGCCACGATCCTGCGCACCTCCGAGGGCAACAAGCAGTACTCGGTGCGTCTGAAGGACCTGATCAACCGGGGAGACATCTCGGCCAACGTCGAGATGCGCCCGGGCGACATCCTGATCATCCCCCAGAGCTATTTCTGACCGCCGCCGGCAGCGCAGGACTGTTTCGGCGGCCGGGGTCCGGGTGAGCGGGCCCCAACGGAGTCTTGGAAGGAATCCTGATGGAAGAGCTGCTTGAGCAGCTGTCTGGTATTGCGCGCGGCATGTGGCGCTTCCGCTGGCACGGGCTCATCGTGGCTTGGGCCGTGGCGGTGATCGGCGGAGTGGTGGTGTGGCGCATGCCCGACCGCTACGAGGCCACGGCACGCATCTACGTCGATACCCAGTCCATCCTGCGTCCGCTCATGTCCGGCCTCGCGGTACAGCCCAACGTGGACCAGCAGCTGACGATGCTCAGCCGCACCCTCATCAGCCGGCCCAACGTGGAAAAGCTCATCCACATGGCCAACCTCGACCTCAAGAACGCCACCAGTGCCGAGCAGGAGGCGCTGATCGAGTCGCTCACGCGCAAGCTCTCGATCAAGAGCGTGGGGCGCGACAACTTCTACACGCTGAGCTACCTGGACTCCAACCCGGAGAAGGCGCGCCGCGTGATCCAGTCGCTGGTGTCGATCTTCGTGGAGTCGAGCCTGGGCGCCAGCCGCCAGGACACCAACTCCGCCAAGCAGTTCCTGGACGAGCAGATCAAGACCTACCGTGCCAAGCTGGAGGACGCCGAGGCGCGGCTCAAGGAGTTCCGGCTGCGCAACATCGACCTGCAGTCTGGCGACGGCAAGGACATCGCCTCGCGGCTGGGCCTCATGAACACGCAGCTGGAGGAAGCCAAGCTGCAGTTGCGCGAGGCCGAGACCGCGCGCGACGCGGCCCGCGCGCAGCTGGCGGGCGTCAAGAGCCCGAGCAGTCCCGCCCCGGCGGCGACCGCGACGTCGGAGATCCAGGCGGCGGTGTCCACGCCCGAGATCGACGCGCGCATCGATGCGCAGCGGCGTCACCTCGATGGGTTGCTGCAGCGCTTCACGGACCAGCACCCGGAGGTGCTGGCAACGCGGCGGCTGCTCACGGAGCTGGAAGAGCAGAAGAAGCGCGAGATCGAGGAGCTGCGGCATGCCGCTTCCAGCGGCACGGTGCTCGGCAGCGCCAATACCAGCCTGGCCTACCAGGAGCTCACCAAGCTGCTCGCTTCCTCCGAGGTGCAGGTGGCCTCGCTGCGCGCACGCGTGGAGGAGTACAGCACCCGCTACGCCATGGCGCGCGAGGCGCTCAAGAACGCGCCGGCGCTGGAGGCCGAGGCCGCGCAGCTCAACCGCGACTACGACATCCACAAGAAAAACTACGAGATGCTCGTGTCCCGGCGCGAGTCCGCCACCATCTCCGGACAGCTTGAGGACGCGGGCGTGGCCGAGTTCCGCCTCGTGGACCCGCCGCGCGTGCCTTCCAAGCCCGCCGCGCCCAACCGGCTGATGCTGCTGCCGGCGGTGCTGGTGGCGGCGCTGGTCCTGGGCGTGGCCGTGACCTTCGCCCTGAGCCACCTGCGTCCGGTCTTCTACCAAGGCGGCGAGCTGCGCCGCAAGCTGGAGCTGCCGCTGCTGGGTGTGGTCACGCTGGTGCTGACGGATGCGCAAATGCGCCAGGAGCGCGTCGATCGCATGCGCTTCCTCGGCGCCTTGGGCAGCCTCGTGGTCCTGTTGATGGCGGCCATGGCGCTGACCGCGCTCAAGTC